>JAVZPV010000015.1:0-13593 GCA_038881385.1 Candidatus Micrarchaeaceae archaeon
GCAAGGCACCAGGCAGAGGAGCTTGGAATGCTCAAGGACGCCGGGCCTGAGGAGAGAAAAGCAGTCATAGCTGCGCACGAGAGCCAGGAGCGGAAGCTGTATGAGCAGCACGAGCGCGAAGAGCGAATGCTTCTTGAATCGTCAGTAGAAACGGAACGGCCAGAAGCCAATAATGGCTCAAACACAAACCGCAAGCTGGTGTACGCGCTTCTGCTAGTGCTTATGGCAATAACCTTCCTTACAAGGTTTGCAAACATAAGTGTTGCCCCCCGCTACTTCGAGTTCGATCCTTATTTTGACATGGTAAGCACCCAGTACATACTTACATATGGCTACCAGCTTTACCTTGATACTTCTGCATGGCCTACAGCAGTCAACGGCACTAACCACAGGGCCGAACCGCTGATACCATACCTAGAGGCCTACTGGTACGATGTTGCAGGCCCGCAGCCGCAGACAACAATAGGAGGTCCTGTACCGCCCTCTATTCTGGCTCCTGTAAACCTGACCAAAGGGCCCGCATCTTCATACACTCCGCCGAATACAAACCTTCTTAGCCTTGTCAGCAGCTACTATCCGCCAATAGCAGCCGCACTCCTTGTGTTTGTGGTATTCCTTATACTGTACAAACTGTACGGCGAGTTTCCGGCCATGTTCGGTGCCTTACTGGCAACGTCCATGCCTACGCTGATAACAACCTTCATAGCCGGAGAGCAGCTGCTTGAGCCATTTGGAATACTGCTCCTTTTCTTTTTCCTGTGCTCATACCTTTACGCAGTAGGAGACCAAAAGGAGCCGCGTTACGCAATACTTGCCGGGCTTGCTTTTGCAGCAAACTTCCTCGGGGCTCAGTACTACACAGTGCCAGCCGCGGTGCTCGCAATCTACATCATCTTCCAAGGAATTTTCAACGTATTGAAGAAGGTAGAGATGCGCTATTTCTATAAAATGAACATAATAGTCATTGCCGTCTTTACTGTAATTTTCATACTTTACATACCATATGCAGCTACCCTCCAGAACAGGATACCAAGCTACTTCGGAGTGCCCACAATAGTTAGTTTCCCAATTGCAGCATTGCTTGTTGTGGCGCTGTTCCAGTACTTGCCCGTGCTGCTCGCCAATTACAAAATACTGGATATAAAACTTAACACCGAAACATACCTTATTTGGCTATCCATCATAGTGCTTGTGCTTTTGGCCCTTCTGGTCGGAACACCGCTGGGCAAGCCGGTAAAGTCATACCTGGCCCTGAGCAGCCACTTCACGACCCCTTCCACACCTCTTTTCATGACCGTGCAGGAATACGCACCTACAGGGCCTAATTTCGACTTCGGCTCAGGAGGCTTCGGGATTATAGCCGCAAGCGTGTTCAATGTACAGATCATAACCTGGTTTGTGCTAATAGCCTTTGTGGCAATAGAACTCTATTCAATATTCTTCAAAAACTCGCAATACGGCATAATGGTGCTTGCGTTCGTAATACCCCTCGCCTTTGCTGGAATGTCTGAAGTTAAATATTTGCCCCATTTTGGCGTTGCATACATAATAGCAATAGGAATCATTTTCGGTGAGGCTCTAGCTTACATAAAGTCCAAATACGTACCGCAATGGCAAAAATACCTGTTCTACTCATTTAGCGCCTTTGTAGTCTTACTGGAATTTGTGATGGGCGTCGGCATGGTTCTTATACCGGTAGCATTAAACCAGAACTGTGCAGCAATAAGCAGTTCAAATAATTCGGTCGGAGCGGACCTATTCTGCAATACTGTGCCAACGTACTGGCTTGATGCGCTGGCTTGGATGCGCTCGAACATAGGGCCTTATGCGCCTAGAGTACTATCCTGGTGGGATTACGGCGACTGGATAAACTGGTTTGGCAACACCAATGCGGTTATAAGGGGAGACAACGCAATTCCAAACCTTGATTATGCGGTTGCAGCAAGATATGTGCTTGGCAACGCAAGCGGGTACGGCCCTTCAAATCTGGCCAGCTTCATGAACTCAATACAGTCAAAATACGTGCTTTTTGACGACCAGCTTGTGCCAAAATGGGGCGCGCTTGACTTCCTTGCGTGCATCGATACAAACCAGACCTCGCAGAAGTTTGCCGAGCAGCAGGGCCGGCTTTACAACCAAAGCTTCATACTAGGAACCTCGCCTTGCGAAATCTCCCACGACCCTGCAGAGCTGCTTGTACCTGTAAGGTCCAATTCTATAAGCGTGTACTGCTCTATATCAAACTCATCGCAGGCAAATTCAACACTGCTTCAGACCATAACAGTAGTAGGCCAGTCCATTGCAAAAGAGTCATACTGCATGCCGGTTTCCTTCTTTACTACTGGAAAGCCGACCAGGCTCCTGTACGCGAACGGCACGCTGTCCAACGCCGTAGTAACAACAAACCTGTACCAGGGCATATTAAGCAACGGAGGAGTACCTTTCTACTCGTTCGTGCTGATATACCTGCCGAACGGGCAAAACGGCACAATTACAGACGCCCCTTCGCAGTTCTATAACTCCAACTATTACCGCGGCTTCTTCCTTGGCAAACTGCCTGGCTTCACTCTGGTATACCCAAGCAACTTTACAGGAATAAATTATGTCAATTCAACCAGCAGGATAATGATATACGCGCTTAACAACTATACTGGCACGCTTCCGTCAGTCATGCCAAAGCCAAGCTACGTAAATAACAACTACACCATGCCAGGGTAGCCGGGTTTCTTTTGGGATGCATTATGAAGATGCTTGTGGTCCAGCCTTACCTTAACCTTATGGGGGGAGTAGACCGGGTCATACTAGAGATAGCAAAACACTACGATGCAAAGATATACACGCTGGAATACGACCCAAAATACACATATCCAGAGTTCAAAGGCCTCAACATAGAAGTAATAAAGCCCAAAGGCTCTATTGGCGTGCTGCCCTACCGCGCCTCGCAGGGCCTCAGGTACGGGTACAGTTTCTACCGCATGAAGATAAAGGAGGATTACGACGTACTCAACCCTCACATATCTCCTAGCGAGTGGATAAGGCAGAGGAATGAGCGTGTATTGTGGTACTGCCACACGCCGCCGCGTGAGGTTTACGACCTTTATGAGGTTAGGATGCAGGGCCGCTCAGCCAGGGAAAAGCTGCTCTATGCCGCGATGGTAAAGACATACAAGTTCATAGCGGGCAGGGTGGTAAAGAAAATAGAGGCGATAGCTACAAACAGCAATACGACCAATGAACGGATAAAGAAATACTTCGGCGTTCAGGCCAGCGTGATAAACCCAGGAATACACGCAGAAGAGTATTCCAGCAAAGGCGATGACAAATTCTTCTTCTATCCCTCAAGGATAGTCGCCAACAAGAGGCAGGATTACGTAATAGAGGCTTTCAGGCAGTTCACAAAGAGCTCGAAAAAAAAGTACAACCTTGTAATTGCGGGGTCTGTCTCAAAAGACCCGGAGCACCAGGCATACCTAAAGAAGCTCAAGTCATTGGGCTCAGGGCTCAACGTAAAGATAATCGAAAACGCCAGCGAGAAGGAGATGAAAAATCTCTATTCAAGGTGCACTGCTGTGCTGTTCGCCGCGATAAACGAGGACTACGGATTCATACCACTTGAAGCGATGGCAAGCTGCAAGCCGATAATCTCGGTAAAAGAGGGCGGGCCTACCGAAACCGTGCTGGACCATGAAACCGGCTTCCTTGTCGATTCTCCGCAGCAGATGGCAAATAGGATGCTTTTCGTCACTGAGCATCCTTCTTTAGCAGAGGACATGGGCATGGCAGGCAGAAAAAGGGTTGAGAGCCATTACTCATGGGAAGAGTTCTTCAAGAAGTTCGATCCAGTCGCAAGGCGCGTAAGCAGACAGCAGTCAGAAATAAAAACATAGAATGCTACCTATTCTTATGCGAAAAACCGCTGTTGCGTTGGCCTTTTTAATTGGATTGATGGTACAGGCAGCCGGCGCCAGCGGCTGGACAGCGACTACGCAGTACCCGCTTAACATTACAGGCCAGCAGTGCATTCTGAACGCGAGCTACATCTACTGCATTGGCGGCGGCATCTCAACCTATTTCCAGAACCGTACATACTCTGCTTTGGCAGAAACCGGAGGGGTGGGGGCATGGTCCGGCCAGAGCAATTATCCGCAGCTAGAATTCGGCCAAAGCTGCGTTTCAGCCCTGAGCAGAATATACTGTATAGGTGGATACAACAGCACCTCATATATTAACTTTGTATACTCTGCTTTTCTTCAAGGAGGCGCGATAAGTGACTGGAGGAACATAGGCCAGTATCCACTGAATGCGTCTGGGACATCATGCGCTTCCGCTTCTTCGAAGATTATATGTGTAGGCGGCTCCCTGCCTTTGGGCAACCTTACCAACCAGACATATTATACTGAGGCATTCGGCAACGTAATAATAAATCCTGCAAACAAAGGTGCCTCCTCGCCATGGTATCCAGCGCCGCCATATCCCTCAAACATAACAGGCGCAACCTGTTTGGGTTATGGATCCTACGTCTTCTGCATTGGCGGAGAAACAGAGTCTGGCTATACCAATTCAGTATTCTCTATAAACCTTAACGCGCCGCAAAGCGGCTGGACATCAGCCACGCCATATCCTATTCCAGCCTCTGGGATGGGCTGTGCAACTGCCTCAGGTTACATAGTATGCGAGGGCGGGAACATCCGATCTAGCTATGGCAACAGCACAGGCAATTACACCAATCTCGCCTATGCCACATTGATATCCGGCGGCTATATTGGAAAATGGATAAGCATCGCAAATTATCCTTTCAATGTAAGCGGCTCTTCATGCGTCGGTAATGCAACCGGTTATGTGTACTGCACAGGCGGCTTCAACGGCACCTCATACACAAATGCAACCTACTACATGAAGCTTGATTTCGCAGTGCAGCCTGCCACTACAGCAGGCAGCGTGCATGAGAACGTGACTAATATAGGGTCCACAACCCAAAGCACTACATCAGTACCTGTAATCTCAACGCCGCAGGCCGGCACGCCTGCAGGTGCCGGCTCAGGTCAAAACATAGGCACAGCTGAAGCTGCGGCATTAATAATAGTTGTTATAGTCTGCGCGGCACTGGCCGCTTTTCTACTAATGCGGCCGAGAAACCGCAGAAAGGCTTGAGCTCTTGTACTTCGCTTCTGATGCATTTAGGCCTATCCTTACTATCCTCGCCCTTATCCCGCGTTCGCAAAGATATTTTTTCATTTTTTCAACGTCTGCGCGCTGGTCATACCCGAGCGCGATTATGTCTGGCTTGTACCTGCCCAATATTTCGTAAATGCCATCTCTGTCCTTTACCCTGTTTCCCAGCGCCGCCATATCCACAAACCTAAGCGCCCTTATCATGCGCAGGCGCTCGCGCTCCCGGAAAACTGGCTCATGCTTCTTCAGCATTCTTATTGTTGAGTCCCTGGCAACTACTACTATAAGTTTGCTTCCAAGCCTCCGCGCCTTCTCAAGATAACTAAGGTGGCCTGGGTGGACAATGTCAAAAGACCCGAACGCCAAAACAGTTTTCGCCTTACTGCGCATGCAGCCAACCTTTTTCAAGCAAAGCCTTTGATGGAAAGAGCAGTAACTGAAAAATGCGCATAATAACTATTTAAAAGGGCCACAAGAAAGGGCCACAAAGCAAAATTGTAATTGTATGGGAATTGGATTACTGCCAAAGGTGTATTCCAATGGCTGCGCCTGCTGTTGTGCGCATTCTGCTGATATCCTTATATATTTTTCCTTGCAAATATTAAATGCGTATTATAGTCATAAATCAAACATTTATGGCGCGGAGTTTTTACGTTTAATGTGGTGGTAACATGGCCGAAAACAATCTAGGACAACAATATATGATACTGCCCGAAGGGGCATCAAGACTTATAGGCAAAGAAGCTCAGAGGACCAACATAGCCGTGGGCTATGCTGTAGCAAGCATAGTCAGGACTACGCTTGGGCCTAAGGGCATGGACAAAATGCTTGTAAGCGAACTGGGTGACCTTGTAATTACAAACGACGGAGCAACGATTCTTGAAGAGATGAACGTAGAGCACCCAATTGCAAAGATTCTTGTAGAGGTTGCAAAAACACAGGACAAGGAGGTAGGCGATGGAACCACGTCGGCAGTTATAATGGCAGGCGATCTCCTGCGCAATGCCGGCCAGCTGCTTGACCAGGGCGTGCCTCCTGCGGCGATAATAAAAGGCTATGAGATGGCCCATGAGAAGTCAAAGGCGCTTCTCAAGGCTGCTGCAAACGAGATAAACATAGAGGATCAGGACAAGCTGCTTAACATAGCGGCAGTCTCGATAGGCTCGAAGAACGTAGGCAGCGACCAGACCAAGAAATATTTGACTACCCTTGCACTAAAGGCCATACAGCAAGTAGCCGAGAAGCAAGATGGCAAGATCAGAGTTGACAAGGATTTCATAAAGCTAGAAAAGAAGGAGGGCGGCGCAGCAGAGGACACCGAATTCATAAACGGCGTTTTGATAGACAAGGAGGTTGCACATCCGGGCATGCCTAAGCTTATCAAGAACGCCAACATAGCCCTTCTTGATGTGGCCCTTGAGATAGAAAAGACAGAAGTGGACGCTAAGATAGAGATAACTTCCCCGGACCAGATGCAGGCATTTCTGAACCAGGAGGAAAAGATGCTAAAGGATATGGTCCAGAAGATAGTGGACAGCAAGGCCAATGTAGTCTTCGTACAGAAGGGCATAGATGACGTGGCGCAGCACTACCTTGCAAAGGCAGGCATAATGGCTGTACGCAGGGTAAAGAAGAGCGACATAGAGAAGCTTGCAAAGGCCACTTCGGCAAAGCTGGTCACGAGCCTCGATGACCTTTCACAGAAGGATTTGGGTTTTGCAGGGCAGGTCGAGGAGCGCAAAGTCGGCGGCGAGCAGATGGTTTTCGTAGAAAAATGCAAGGACCCGAAGAGCGTGACCATCTTCGTTAGGGCAGGGACTAAGCAGGCGGCAGATGAGATAGAGAGGGCGCTCACAGACGTTATCGGGTCTCTCGCAAGCACGCTGGAAGACGGCAAATATGTTACCGGGGGTGGAAGCACAGAGGTGGAGATAGCCATGAAGCTCCGCGACTACGCCACTGATGTTGGCGGCAGGGAACAGCTTGCAATAAGCGCTTTCGCAGACGCATTGGAGGTAATTCCGAAGACCCTTGCAGAGAGCGCAGGAATGGACCCTATAGACACGCTGGTGCAGCTCAGGAGCAAGCACAAGTCAAAGGACGGCAAGTGCTACGGCGTTGACGTGTACAAGAATGTTATAGGCGACATGGACAAGCTCGGAGTGATCGAGCCGGTGAAGGTCAAATCGCAGGCAATGTCAAGCGCCACAGAGGCAGCAGCCTCGATTCTCAGGATAGATGACATGATAAGCTCCAAGGGCAAAGGCGGCTCAGGCAACCAACCTGGCGGAGGAATGCCGCCAGGAGGCATGAACGAGGACTAGCTTTATAAGCTGACCTGCAAAATATGTCTGTGTTTGAATGACAAAACTGATACTTTTCGTAGGCACTCCAGGCGCCGGCAAGTCCACCATCCTCGAAGGGCTGAAAGCGCAGAAGAAAGACCTGCTTGTAGTGAACCTTGGGGATGAGCTGCTCCAGATAGCAAAAGATAAGCGCGGCATAACTGACAGGGAGCAGCTCGGCACGATGACAGAAGAGGACATCAAAAGGGACCGAGAGGAGGCTTTTGCAAACATAATAGCAAGGAAAAAGGACACAATAATAGACACGCACCTTACGATAAAATACGGAAGAAGGTATATTCCTGGAGTTACTATAAAGGAGCTGGAGCACATAAGGATAAAGGCCATAGTATACATAGACGCTACTGCAAAGGAAATCTGGGAAAGGCGGCACAATGACAAAAGCAAGCAGGGAAGGCGCAACATAAATGATACTGAAGCTGAGATAGACGAGCAGAGAAACATAAACCTTGCAATACTCTCATCCTGCGCAATCTACCTCAGCATACCAATTTACATAATATACAACAGGGAGGGCAAGCAAGCAGAGGCAATGGCCGAGCTCGACAAGATCGTAAAGGAGCACTTCGGCATATAATATCTGCATATAAGCATTTGCCGCGGTATTATAGTGGATAGTAGAAACAAGACAAGAAGATGGCGATGGACCAGACATTAATAATGCTTGCACTAGTCGCGCTCTCTGCGCTAGACGTAGCGATTTCCATTGCAATACAGCGCACAATTTCGAACGCGGAGAAGCTTTACCACCTTCAGCGAAGGCTTAACGAGCACATGAAGGACTTCAAGGAAATGCAGAAGCGGAAGGCCTCGCAGGCCGAGATGCTGGCCAAGCAGAACGAGATGATGAAAATCTCGATGGAGACTACAAAGCACCAGATGCGTGCGATGCCAATACTGTTTGTGGTTTCGCTGGCTTTCTATTTCTTCATACTCCCGTCAATCTTTCCGGCAGGCCAGCATACGCTCAACCTGCTGGTCACTACAGTCAAATATAACGGTTTTCAGGACAGCCTGTTCTTCATAGTAGTGACCTTTTTCATAAGCCTTCTAGTTCAGTCTGTTCTGAGAAGGAGAGACGAGAGGGTGTTTGGCAAAAAGTATGAAGCGATGAGGCAGGCCGGTACAGAGCAAGGCGATCAAATCAGCCAGAGCCCCCAGAACCAAGGTAAGTAAGGTTTGCGCTTGCCAAGCCCCTGTTTGTAATCAAGATCACTGAATATGTGCCTGTTGAATTGCTGAGCGATACAGGCCCATTATAAGAAAGGTATGCAGAACCATGGGCTGCAACAACATAGCCTGCGAAATCATTGCCCATATCTATATGGTAGCCATGCCACTGCTCTGCCTTTATCAGCGTGCCGTTGCCAGTTGCCACAAAGAGCGCCTGCAGTCCAGAAAAACCTGCCGCAGGCCATTGGCTGCGCATCGGCCCGCCTTGTATAACTACCCTGTACACTGGGTAAGGCAGGCTTATGTTTATTGCGCTGCCACGCATCCGCCCAATTGCAACAAAATTGGTACTGTTTATCACAAGCGTGCTGTTGAACTGCCTCATTATCCAGCCGCGCCCTTTGGACAATGCAGAAAGGCTGTTTGAGCTTTTGCTGCTGTTAAATCCGCGCAATGAGGCTATAGCCACGCCGTATATGGTAACGTTTTTGCTGCCCAGGTTCCTTGCATTTATGCGAAGCGCAGAAAAGTTGCCATGGCCGGAAACACTCGCATTTATGGCTGTGAGATTGCTTGCCGAATGCATGAGCATTAGGAGTGTGCCGCCTTGAAGCTGATACTTTGCATGTACAACGGTAAATTTCATCATTGCCGATCCGCGCAGCCCTGCTGGCGACCTTACTATAAATCCATTTGCAGAAGGCAGCATGACAAATCCGGAACTGCTGCCAACAACCATTGGAGAGAAGTCAAGGAGGATCTCAGAAGTAGAGTTAAGCGTTGCGTTTACCACAGGAACGAGTATGCTGCTGCCTGCTACGCTCACAGGATAAGTTTCGTTGTTTATTTCTATTGCAGACGAGCTTATGTTAAACCTGACTGCATTTATACTTGAGCCGCTTGGCAGTTTTGCCGAGCCTATTACCTCGCTTTCATTTATAAGGCTCATAAGGTTAAGGCTTCCGCTAGCGTTTATGTCTATCCACCTTGAGCCTCCGCTCTTTCCAACAACATGCACCATTAATGAAGAGTAGTTTATGTAAAGGCCCTGCGTGCCATAAGGCACTTGCGGCGGGTCTGTTATCCCTATTGGCACATATATTGGTGCACTGACAAAGTATGCAAAAAGAGCAAACGCGGCGGCCACAACAGACATTATCAGGCCAGCTTTCCATGCCGGACTTCTGTTTATTATAGGCTTCTGTTCCTGTGCCTCCTGGCTTTTATGCTCCGCAATCCTATAGTGCTTCCATTTTGGGGCAAAGCTCCTGTCCTCAGCCTCTATAAGGCCCGAATGCTCCAAGTCATGCAGATGCTTGCTTACTGTAGAAAGGGATAGGCCAAGCTCCGCGCTGATTTTGCTGGGGTTGTCTGTACCCTCTGAAATGAGCTTCAATATCTCATTTTTTGTCTTCCCATGCTTGCTCATAAAATCAGTGCCTGATTCAGATATTTTGCCCAGCAAAACAATAATAATCTATTCCTGACACTTCGTTTTTTACTTCGCTTTTTACTAGCCCGCGCCTGGCTATCCTATCTGCATACGTGACCGGCACAGGGAAAAAGCTGAACAACACAATATCTATATAAGCACGATATGCGTTATCTAAATATGACTGATTATTCTGTTCAAGTCAAGAAAGTCGAGAAGCTATACCGCGCAGGCGACATAACCGTCAAGGCGCTTGACGGCATTTCATTTTCATTGCGCAGAGGCGAATTCGCAGCAATAGTGGGCCCTTCAGGAAGCGGAAAGTCTACCCTTATGAACCTGCTCGGCACGATAGACAAGCCTACAAGCGGCGAAATTTACATCGACGGGATTCCTACCTCAAAAATGAATGGGGACCAGCTCGCGCAGTTCAGGAACCAGAAGCTCGGATTCATATTTCAGGCATACAATCTGATCGTAGGCCTTGATGCGGAAAAGAATGCGGAGCTGCCGCTTATGATAAATTCAGTGCCTGAAGAAGAGAGGAGGCAGCGCGCAGAGAAGCTGCTGTCAAGCCTTGGCCTTGCGGCAAGGCTGAGGCAGAAGCCGATACAGCTGAGCGGGGGCGAACAGCAGAGGGTTGCCATAGCAAGGGCCTTGATAAACAATCCGGCTCTTGTGCTTGCAGACGAGCCTACAGGAAACCTAGATACCAAGGCAGGAGACGGGGTAATAAGGCTTCTTAACAGCATAAGCAAGGAGCGCAAGGTAACAATAATTATGGTAACGCACAATCTTGATATTGTAAAACATTGCGATAGGGTAATACACATACGCGATGGGAAAATAGAGAAACAACAGGTGTACAAATGAAATTCTTGAAAGCGATTTTGGTTATGCTAGCAATGGCGCTCTTTGCTTCAGCGATATATGCAGGAACCGGAGGTCCGTCCCCAGTGCCTCCCCCTCCCGGATACAACCTTACAGTAAATGCGACTGTACTGTGCAAAGGAGAAACAAATTATGTACCAGTAACTATAGCAAACCATGGGACAGGGCAGATAGGCTCGATGCAGTACACGCTGTTAGGGCTATCCCCGACAAAGGGCCTCCTAGCAAGCGCTATCGATGTCGGCACCGTGCCTCCTAACTCTACTAGAACATATATGTTCCCTATTTTTGTAGATTCAAACGCGTCGCTATACATACCTGCCGGAATAACGATAAACTATTACTATTACTCGATTTACACAAACAGCGAAGTTTCCAACGTGAGCTTTACAACAAGAGACTGCGTACAGCCTATATCGGCATATTTCTCGCCAAGAATAATCACTTCAGGCGCAATAGATAACCTTACGATAAATGTGACTAACGCGGGAACGCTCCAACTTAGAAACCTGTCCATATACATTAACGTGCCATCTGCCGATGCCGCTGTGCTTGGGACCAACCCCATAATCATAAACTCAATAGCGCCTCACAGCTCCGTACTTCTGAGCCAGAGCCTGTACGTGTCGCGGAACGCATCGCAGGACTTCCAGGCAAACCTTACCATAGACTACTATAACGGTACAAGCCTAAGCCAATTCTCCAACAGCACACAGCTCCTCACGGTAGGCATAATAAACATAACAAGCTCGGGGTTGACGCTCTCCCCGCCAGTGCCATCCCCAGGCAGCATATTCTCAATTTCGCTCGTTTTGACAAACACAGGCACTTCCGCAGCCTCGGCAGTCGCGGCTTCAGCAGCACAGACCCAAGGATTCTCATCTTACGGTAGCAACTCTGTGTTTGTCGGAAGCATAGGGGCCGACAGCCAGGTCCCAGTGACTCTTACTCTCGTGGCAAGCCCTTCACTCAGGAGCGGCCTTTACAAAGTGCCAATACGGATAAACTATCTCAACAGCCTAAGGCAAAACATAAGCGAGGAGATACCTGTGTCAGTCCAGTTGGCTGCGGCAAACGCGTTCAACGCCACATATCAAAACGCTCAAAAGTACCACGCTTCCGGCGGCGGTTTTATTGTCATCATATTGCTGGTAATAATCGTAGTGCTGCTGGCTCTCTACTACAGGGAGCGCAAGAAGAATGCAAGGCATGTTAAATGAAGCTGAACGACCTGCTCTGGCTGAGCTACAAGGACTTGGCCGAGAAAAAAATTCGCACCATGCTTACTGTAGTAATGGTAATGATAGGCGTGGCATCTATCATTGCCCTTACTTCACTTACTGCTGGCATAAGCGCCAGCGTGCAAAGCTCGCTAGAGACGCTCGGCCCCACATCAATAATACTGACGGGTAAGGCATTTACCGTGTCTGACACATCGGAGTTGTCCTCTCTGCCAAATGTAAGCGCGGTAATACCCATTCTGCAAGGCACAGGTTTCATCTTGGCAAACGGCCAAAATACATCTGTCTCTGTAATAGGTATCTCCACTACTGGCCTTTCCGAGCTTTTAGGCGAGTATCCCCAGCTTTACCAAGGCGCGCTTTATTCCGATACTATCTCGCCCACAGCTGTTATAGGGCAGAGCGTTGCGTTTCCTACATCACTCGCAGGCAGACAGAACCTCAGAGTAGGCTATCCGGCCACCCTCTACCTTGCCAACGGGAGGAGCGCAGAGGCAACAACAATCTCGATAGTAGGCATAATGCAGCCGGTCTCAAGCATTATAGTGCCTGTAGACAGCGCAGTTCTGATGTCTTTGCCTGCGGCCCAGCTCCTGATGCACAGGACCTCATACAATATAATATTGGTAAAGGCCTCTAGCACTTCTGCTGTAGGCGGGGTAGCCCAGCAGATAACAGACATATACGGCAGCTCGGTCTCGGTAACAACAACCCAGGAGATAGCGCAGACAGCAGCTTCAATAATAGGTTCGATAACCATACTTCTAGTTATAATAGCTGGGATTTCACTCCTGGTAGCTGCTATAGGCATAATGAACATAATGCTTATCTCTGTATACGAGAAAACGCATGACATAGGCATATACAAGTCAATAGGGTTCAGGGACCGTGACGTACTGCTGGTTTTCCTGATGCAGGCACTGATAATAGGCTTTGTGGGAGGGACTGCAGGAATAGCAACAGGAGCTGCAGGCGCTTACGGGTTGTCTTTTCTCGCCTCGCACTCACAGTCAGCAGGGCCTGCAGGCGCCACACCGCAGGGTGCCGCGTTTTCAGGCGGCTACCGCGGCAGGACAAGCGCATATTCGCAGTATGGAACCGGGGGCTCAGGAGCCCAGTCTATCTCATTTTCGCCTGTATTTGCGCCTGCTACAATAGCGCTTGCCATGTTTGTTGCAATAGCCGTCAGCGCCATAGCCGGAGTTTATCCCGCATGGAGGGCCTCGAAGCTGGAGCCTATAGAGGCACTGCGGCAGCTTTAGCCAACAAACCTACATAAAGGCGCATCCTCGGGATTTACGCAATTTACCGACTTTGT
>JAVZPV010000016.1:0-12679 GCA_038881385.1 Candidatus Micrarchaeaceae archaeon
TGTATATGAGGGCCACGCTCCTCAGAGCCCTTGAATAAACCAAGAATCTAAAAGTATCTTTTTCGGCCATCAGCTAACCATCACTAATATGCAAATATTGCAGCTGTGTGAATTGCAGCATCGGAATTGCCAAAACACAGGAAATGAATCTAGCTAATTCACTGTGCAGATACAATATGTCCAACATAGCATATAATAATTGCCTTTTATTCTGTGAATTACGCGAAATTCATCCTTATCTAGAGCGCCATGCGCAAAATGCCGTTCAAATCGGGAAGGTATATAAAACATAGCCCGGCTTATATTATAACTGGGTTATAAAAGGAGAAATTTATGATAAACGGATACGCCAGGGCAACAAAATTGGTAATACCTGCAGCAAGGTCGGTAATAGCAAAAGAGCTGAAGGCGAAATATAACCTTACAGAGCAGGAGATTGCTGCGAAGCTTGACATAGCCCAGGCGGCAGTAAGCAAATATCTGTCTGGCAAATACTCAAGCAAGATCAAGGAGATCGAAGCGAGAATAAACAGGGAAAAGATTGCAGGCAAGGTAAGCATGCTTGTTTCAGGAGACAAAAAGTATGCAAATTCTGCAATTTGCACAATATGCAAAATGGAGAACGAGTTTGACTGCGGCTTTTCCAAAGCATGAATTAAGTGGTTGAATGGTAAACGAAGGTTTGGAAGAAGTAGTTGAAAGGAGCGAATATGCCCAAAAGTACGGATTCAGCAAGAAGGTGGACTATGAGGAATTTCCGCGCGGCCTCAACGAAGATATAGTTAAGAAAATCTCGAAAATGAAAGGCGAGCCAGAATGGATGCTTGAGAAGCGGCTCGCCGGATTTAAGGTTTTCCAGTCAAAACCTATGCCCAAGTGGGGCGCAGACCTAAGCGGGATAGACTTCAGCGAGTACTACTACTACCTGATGCCAAAGGCAAAGGAGTCAAGCAAGTGGGAGGATGTGCCAAAGGAAATAAAGGACACGTTTGACAAGCTGGGCGTGCCTGAAGCAGAAAGGAAATTTTTTGCCGGCGCAGAAGCCCAGTTCGACAGCGGGGTAGTCTATTCACATGTCAATGAGGAATTGAACAGGCTTGGAATAATATTTACAGATACCGACACAGCTTTAAAGAAGCACCCGGAGCTTTTCAAAAAATACTGGGGTACTGTAATACCTCCTACTGACAACAAGTTCGCAGCACTGAACACTGCTGTATGGTCCGGTGGCAGCTTCATCTATGTGCCAAAAGGGGTCAAGGTGCCAATGCCACTCAACGCATATTTCAGGATCAATGCAATGAATTCAGGCCAGTTTGAGCGCACGCTTATAATAGCTGATGAGGGAGCGGACGTTACCTACATCGAGGGTTGCACCGCCCCAATATACAAGAAAGACTCGCTGCACGCCGCAGTTGTAGAGCTTGTCGCCCTCGAAGGCGCGCATATAAGGTATGTAACAATACAGAACTGGTCCAAGAATATCTATAACCTTGTGACCCAGCGCGCACACGCCTCAAAGAACGCAAGAGTGGAATGGATAGATGCTAATATAGGAAGCAAAGTAAACATGAAATATCCAAGCATATACCTGGCGGGCGAGTATGCAAGCGGAGAGGTGCTTTCAATTGCTATCGCCGGAGACGGCCAGGTGCAGGATTCAGGAGGTAAAATTTACCATTTGGCTCCAAACACCACATCTAAGATAATTTCAAAGAGCGTTTCCAAGGGCACAGGCATTACCTCTTTCAGAGGGCTTATGCACATAGCAAAGAATGCCGCAAATGCCAAGGCACACGTCTCGTGCGATGCGCTACTTTTAGATGAAAAGGCGAAAACCAACACCTACCCTTATAATCAGATAAACCGGAGCGACGCCATAGTAAGCCACGAGGCAAAAGTTGGCAAGATAAGCGACGAGGATATTTTCTACCTTATGTCAAGGGGCATTCCTGAAGACGATGCAATAGCAATGATAGTCCTTGGATTCATAGATGATCTCACAAAGGTACTGCCTCTTGAGTATTCCCTTGAGCTTAAAAGGCTCATAAAGCTGGATACGAGCAAAGGAATCGGCTGAGTGGTTCAATGCCTTACAAATCTTACAATGAATTCGTAAAGGAGGCTACGCAATACTACAGCTCCTTGCCTGTTGAAACGAACGAGCTGTACAAAAAGTATAGCCTGAGTATTGCCCTGCCTGAAAAGCAGGCGCATGGCAGCCCAGAGGGACTGGAAAAGATGGTTGCCCAGATATCTGAAAAAACAAGACTAAAGTTCGATGCTGTGATTACCGATTCATTTGCAAAAAGCATGAATCCTGGCATAAGCATAGCAAAATCTGAAAGCGTTCCATTGGAGCAGTTTGAAAACAAGCTGTTCAAGAGCAGCGATGACAAATTCGCCGCATATGTTAATGCAACGGCCCAGTATTTCGTGACTATAAATGCGGCAAGAAGGTCGAAGTCAAGCCTTAACATACTTCTTGTAAGCGCCGGCCACCTCTCTGCACAGATCCTTGTAAATGCAGGAGAATCTGCAAAATCAGATGTTTCTGAATTTTATTTCTCTACTGCAACGGGTTCGGTCTCGGTACTGCACGAGGTAAAGTGCGAAAGCAATTCAAAGCTCGAGATAAACTGCTTCCACAACGAGGGCTCCAAAGCTTCTGTACTGGCTCTATTCAAGGGCAATACGGCAGAGCAGGCCAAGCTAAGCATTAACTCAATATACTGCGGTGCGGTTACAACAAAAGCTAGGTCCGTCCTTGATGCTAAAGGTACGGCAAGCAGCATAGAAGTTACAGAACTTGCTTTCGGCGTTGCATCCCAACAGTTCGACATTGATACGGCGATAATAAATTCAACCCCCAACAGCTCGGTCTTCCTAGATTCTGGTGTCATACTTGACGATACATCTAAGTGCATGCTGAAAGGATTCGCAAAAGTTGCAGACAAGACAAAAGGGTCATCCTCACAGATAGCCGAAAGGGGAATACTTATGAGCAAGGATGCGCATATGGACGCGCTGCCAGACCTATCAATAGATTACAGCAATGAGGTAAAGGCATCACACTCTGCATCGACCACTCCTATTGACCAGGAGGCGCTCTTCTATCTGACTTCAAGGGGCATAGACGAGGCACAGGCAATAAAGCTGTTCATATCGGCGTTTATATCAAAATATATATCAAAGCTCTCAGCACCGGCCGCAAGGGAGGTTGCTATGTCAGTAATGCTTGACAAGCTTGACAAGAAGGAGTTTGGCACAATCACTGAGATAACGCCGAGAAACATATGGGCGGTGTCCAAGCCGTCAGGGTGAAAAAATGTTATTGGAAATAAAAGATTTGCACGTAGAGGCAGAGGGCAAGGAGATAGTCAAGGGAGTGACTTTGACAATAAGGGGCGGAGAGCAGCATGTTCTCATGGGGCCCAACGGATCAGGGAAGACTACTTTGGCAAAGGCCATAATGGGGCATCCGCAGCTGAAGATAACAAAAGGTGACATACTTTTGGATGGCGAAAGCATAAAGGCCCTGAAGCCCAATGAGCGCGCAAAGAAGGGCATATTCCTACAGTTCCAGACCCCCACTGAGATTGAGGGTCTTGGCATGATGAATTTTCTGAATACTGCAAGGAATTCCATTGGGAGCACACAATCTTTCAAGGACTTCATGGCAGAGGTGAAAGACGCCATTTCCGAACTAAAAATAAAAGAGGACCTGATCGGCCGGCCGCTGAACTACGGCTTTTCCGGAGGGGAGAAGAAAAAGGCTGAGATTCTCCAGATGTCGGTGCTCAAGCCAAAAATCGCAATACTTGACGAACCTGATTCGGGCCTTGATGTTGACGCCGTGAAGGTAGTGGCCAACAGCATAATAAAGTTGCAGAAAAAGAACAATAATGGAATAATTGTAATAACGCATTACAGCAGAATATTGAACTATATGTCGCCTCAGTTTATACATGTTATGAAAGACGGCAAAATAGTCAGAGAAGGCGGCCGCGAGCTGATAGAAAAAATAGAGACTGAAGGATACGAGGCAAAATAAAATGCCAGGCTTTGATGTAGATAAAATAAGGAAGGATTTCCCCATTCTGTCCACTACAAGCCACGGAAAGCCGCTTGTATACCTTGACAGCGCAGCAACCTCGCAGAAGCCCATACAAGTAATAAACAGAATAGAGGAATTCTACAAGACTTTCAATGCTAATATACACCGTGGGCTGTATGAGCTGTCGATGCGCTCAACAGAGGAATACGAAAGGTCAAAGGAGCTTGCAGCGAAGTTTATCAATGCAGATACCTACCGCAGCATAATATACTGCAGGAACACTACCGACGCTATAAACATAGTTGCGCTTTCATGGGGCGAGCCAAACATCAGCAAAGGCGACAGGATACTTATAACGGACATGGAGCACCACAGCAACATTGTGCCGTGGCTCATGCTCGCAAAAAGGAAAGGCGCGGCGCTAGACCATGCTGCTCTGAAGGACAGGTCCTTTGTTGATATGGAAGACTTCAAGGCAAAGCTCGAAAAAAACCCAAAGATAGTAGCATTCACCCATGCCTCAAATGTCCTTGGCACTATAAACGATGTCAAGGAAATGGCGCGCCTCGCGCATAAAGCCGGCGCTCTTGTCCTTGTCGATGCAGCCCAGTCCGCACCGCATATGCCTATAGACGTGAAGGATATGGGCTGCGATTTTTTAGTCTTTTCGGGCCACAAAATGCTCGGGCCTGCAGGAATAGGCATACTCTACGGAGGGGAAGAGCTGCTTGAGTCAATAACCCCTGCTATAGTCGGCAGCGATATGATCAGAAGCGTGACATTCGACAATGCATACTGGAACGAGCTTCCGTGGAAATTTGAGTCTGGCACGCCTAATACAGAGGGCGGCGTAGGATTTGCCGCGGCCATAGAATACCTAAAAAATGTAGGCATGAAGAACATCCGCGAGCACGAAGTGAAGCTTGCAAAATATGCGCTTAAGCGCCTTGGCGAAATAAAAGGAATAAAGCTATACGGCCCTGGCCTTAAGGATGTGGGCAGGCGCGGAGGTGTCATCTCTTTCAACATCGAAGGCGCACATCCCCACGATGTCGCAACCATATTTGACAGCGAAGGAATAGCAATACGCGCCGGCCACCATTGCGCAATGCCTTTGGTAAATCAGGTGCTGAGCGAAAGCTCGGTAGCGAGGATAAGCTTCTACCTTTATAACAAAGAGGAGGAAATAGACAAGGCCGTCGACGCAATAGAAAAAGTAGGCAGGGTGCTCCAGCTAAAAAGCAGCAACTGAGAAAGCAATATAAATCGGCAGAAGCAATACATTATCTGCCATCAATGCAATTTTTGTTAAAAAGATTCTAGCGTAAAGACTTAGGCATGGTTAATATGGAAAGGATGCGCCAGATAGAAGGAAGCTTGGAGCGCGCTATAATAAACGCTTTAAGGTCATCTTACTCAAGGGCTGGCAGTGCAGCAGGAGGCACTGGCAAGGAAAAAAGCAAAGAAAAGGGCAGTGAAGCAACAAACGGCGCGCGTGAAGCGGCACCAGAACCAGAACTAATGCTTTCCACTCCAAAGCGCAGGACGGCAGCCATATTATTTATACACAGCATGTTTGCCGAAGCGTGGAAGGATGCCGAGGCCAACAACCCGCGCGAGGTTGCGCGTAAGCTTCTTTTGATAGCAAGGTCATATGCCGAACTTGCAACTATCGATAAAAAGATACTATGCATCGACAAGGCAAAGGAAGAAATGGAAAATGCGAACGAGACTGCAAAAATGGCAAAACTTGTGCTTATTCATATTAAAAGCTCGTATGCTACGAATTCTGATGCAAAAGCATTAGTTCCACAGGTGCCTAAGGAGGTGCATGATTACATAAGCAGAAGGGTTATCATACCGACCAATAAAGCGCGAAACCAAAAGCTTAACGATGAGATGAAGGGCTATCACATTTATGGCATATGAAGAGAACTTAAATGATGGCGGAAAAAGCAAAGATGCGAAAATGGAGGCAAGGACCTATATATGCAAGTGCGGAAGCAGAGAGTTCAGAAGGTACATAGGAGACAAGACAATATACTGCAAGAAGTGCGGCCAGCCTGCACCGCCTAATGTAAGGTTCAAGCACGAGTATCAAAGCCCGATCTGACCAAAAATCCTGAAACCGCTTTTGCCGCATGGGCAACTGCAAAGCCTAAAAGATGTATAAAAATTAAGGCTCAAGAAGTTTTGTTGCAAAAATTGGACTTTTGCAACATATTATGCATTGCAGCAGCTATATTTGGTCTACAAATGTCTGCCAGTCTGCATCGCTGTTCTTGAGAAGGCCGCCGGGCTTCACAGCAGCGCCCAAGACAGCCAAATGACGTGCTGGCCATCCTCACAATAAGGGAAAAACGTGGCGAGTACAGCAAGCTTATTAAAACGCTGAATAAAAATACAGAGCCAAAAGATAGGCTTAAATTGCTGGTTAAAGCCTGCAAAACGGCAAAAGACATATGCGAAGCCTATTCCTCCTTTTCAATGACCACTCTTATTTCAAACGAAACTGAGAGGGCGATGTGGATCGAGATTTACAGGAACCTGTGCATGTCCATCAAAGCGTTCAAGCCCAGGCCGCTGAGCCCAAGTCAACATATTAGAACTATACCGTTATTTGAAGCGCTGAAAAAGCTATAAGCTATAAGCCAGGAGGCCGACGCATCTCGAACCTTACGGCGTTTATATCCTCAAAAAACAAATGTGTGCTCTCTGATTCCTCTGCGGCAAAGCCCAGCTCTTCTATCGCATCGAGAAGCTTTTTGCTATTGCCCAGCGAGCTGTATACCAAGAAAACGCTGCCTCTGCCATTCAGCAGTGCAACCGAGCCGCGCATGAATTCCAATGACACTTCTATCCCTTCATTCCCTCCGTCCCACCAGGCCTCGCCCTTCTTACCGCTTTCGCTTCTCAGATAAGGGGCGTTGAATACCATTATGTCAAATTTACCATTTAAATTTGAAAAAAGGTCGGACAGCACAAAATGGCATTTGGCTCTAACGATTTTTCTGTTGGCCGAATAATTTCTCTTTGCAAGCTCAATGGCCCTGCTGTTTATATCAGAAAAAACTACCTCTCGCACCTTGCCGCTTCTTGCAGCGACCAAGCCCAGCAGCCCAGTGCCGGTTCCCATGTCTAAGACCCTGATTCCGCGCATGCCTGTGCTGTCTAGGTACCGCATCAGCAGCTTTGCAGCG
The DNA here is from genome assembly GCA_038881385.1 of Candidatus Micrarchaeaceae archaeon. Classification (GTDB taxonomy): domain Archaea; phylum Micrarchaeota; class Micrarchaeia; order Micrarchaeales; family CABMGC01; genus JAKAVK01. The sequence continues at coordinate 7,258 of JAVZPV010000016.1, forward strand.
AGCAGTGAGTCCTCTCCAGGCCCGTAGACCCATTCCGAGGTCGATATATTTATTCCGTAATACTCAAGTTCGGCCACAATTATATTTGAAAGCTATTAGTAATAGCTTTTAGCTTTTCCGCAGCCAATTCTGCTAAGCACCTGAATTCATGGCGCCGAATTTATTAAAGCCCTAGAAACCAGCATGCAGCCATGCAGGAAAGTGTCCGCCAGCTAAACTGCGGGCAAGGCAAGCAATAAATGTTTGCATGGAAAGAATAAAGCGATATGATGCTTTTTGAGGAAGTTGCACTCTATTACGACAAGCTGGAAAGCGTTACCTCAAGGCTTGCAATGATCGACATACTGTCGGAGATGCTTGGCAAGGCGGGCAAAGCCGAGATACGCCCGCTCATCTATCTGACTCAAGGCCTGCTAGGCCCCCCATTCGAGGGACTGCAGCTTGGCATTGCTGAAAAGTTCGCCCAGCAGGCGATAGCCTCCGCAACGGGGTTCAGCAATGGAGAGGTTGAGGCAAACGCGAAGAAAACAGGGGATCTTGGCAACACTGCAGAGGAATTGACGAAGAAAAGCAGGATGAAAAGGATAAGCCAAAGGAAGCACACCGTAATCGATATCTACGAAACTCTGCTGAAGATAGCCTCCACTTCTGGACATGGAAGCCAGGAAGCTAAGATACACACATTGGTATCACTCTTAAGTTTTGCATCGCCAATCGAGGCGCGTTACATAATAAGGCTGGCCCTTGGTAACGTCAGGCTCGGAGCCGGAGACGCAACTATAATAGAGGCTCTGTCTAAGATGGCCACAGGCGACCGTGCATCAAAGTCAAAGCTTGAAAACGCATATAACATATGCAGCGATCTCGGCAAAGTCGGGGAGATACTTGCCGACAACGGCATGCGCGGAATAGAAAAAATTAGAGTCTCGTTGTTCAATCCCATACGCCCGGCCCTCGCCGAGAGGCTACCCACCTCAGAGGAAATACTCGAGAAGATGCACGGAAAGTGCGCCGTAGAGTCGAAATACGACGGGCTGAGGGCGCAAGTGCACATAGACAGGAAAAGGAAAAAAGCCGAGATCTTTTCAAGGAACCTTGAAAGGCTGACCGCAATGCTTCCGGAGATAGCCGCTGCGGCTATGGAAGAGATAAAAGCAGAGAATGCAATAATAGAGGGGGAGGCGATAGCATACAATGAGGAGACCAAGGAGTTTAGGCCATTCCAGGAAACCATACAAAGGAAGAGGAAGCACGGCATAGATGAGCTTAGCGTGTCAATGCCACTGCACCTGTTCGCCTTTGATCTTATGTACTGTGAAGGCGAGGATTACCTTGAAAAGCCGTATCGCGAAAGGAGGGAAAAGCTCGAGTCGATAATCAAAGGCGGCAAAACCATACTTGTGTCAGACAGGATAATAGTTGACAATCCGAGGGCCCTTGACAAGTACTTCGAGGAGCAGGTTTCCGAAGGGCTCGAAGGAGTCGTTGCAAAGGAGCTCAACTCCCCTTATGTAGCCGGAGCGCGCAAATACAGCTGGATAAAGCTCAAAAGGAGCTATAAGGGGGAGCTTTCCGACACTGTAGATGTTGTCATAATAGGCTACTACCTTGGCAGGGGCTCGAGAGCCGAATTCCAGTTTGGTGGTCTTCTTGCCGCAGTATTCAACGACAAGCGCGACATGTTCGAGACAATAACCAGGATAGGAACCGGGTTTACCGAGGAGCAGATGAAGAATTTCAAGAAAATTTTGGACAAAATAAAGAGGCCTGCCAAGCCTGCAAGAGTTGACTCGCTTATAGAGCCGGATTTCTGGGTAGAGCCGAGGTACGTTGTTACAGTGCGCGCAGATGAGATAACCAAATCGCCGATGCACACATGCGGCAGGGAAGGAGAAACAGGGTATGCCCTAAGGTTCCCTAGAATAGTCAGCGATGGAGTGCGCGCTGACAAAAGCCCTGAGGATGCAACCACAACAAAGGAAATAGTAGAAATGTACGGCATGCAAAAGCGCATAAAGGTAGCAGACAGCTAAAAGGGCCACGCAAAATCCATATGAAAAGGCAGGAACCATCGGTTAACTTTTGATCGCCCCTTCAGCTCTCAGCATCCTTATCTTTCCTGCCTTGCCACCTTTTCCAGAGTAATTGCCTATGCCGTCGCTTCTGACAACCCTGTGGCATGGAATCATCGGCGCAAGCGGGTTTATCCTTACCGCAGTGCCCACGGCACGGAATGCCTTAGGCCTGCCCACCAGTTCTGCAATCTGCTTATATGTACGCGTCTGCCCTCTCGGTATCTTGGCAACTTCGAGAAGCACCTCTTTCTGGAAGGAGGTTAGCCTATAATGGCCAAGGGCCTTTGACAGCTTTGCCAAATTATTCATTATAACTCCAATTATTTGGGCGTGTGCGCAGGCCGCACAGGCCGCATTTACTCCATTTCCTTTAGCAAAAGAACTCAGATAAACCTTTGCAGGCCAAGAAATTTAAACAAAAATATGCTGCAAATAACACATTCCGCTAACTGCAAATTTGCAAAAGCTATTTAAACCTATTTATTGTAATCCAAACTAACCAGGCGATCAGTATGGTAGATTTCACGAATGAGTTGTTAGGTGGAAAGAGCGAAGACTTATCTGCAGGAGGTTCCGCGCAGATAAAGATAGTAACTATCGGATGCGGCGGCGGTGGAAACAACACGGTAAACAGGCTGTTAAAAGTCGGCGTAAAAGGGACTGAGCTTGTTGCCATTAACACTGACGTGCAGCATTTCAAGATAATCGATGACAGGATCAAGAAGATACTAATCGGAAAGAGCATAACCCGTGGACTAGGTGCGGGCGGCGCCCCTGACATAGGCGCAAAAGCTGCAGAGGTGGACAGGCAGCAGCTCGAGGAGGTTCTGTACGGAGCCCAGCTCGTCTTCCTGTGCGCAGGAATGGGCGGAGGCACAGGAACCGGGGCCATGCCTGTGGTTGCGCAGATAGCAAAAGAGCAGGGCGCAATAGTAGTCGCAATGGTCACATACCCATTCGATCTCGAGCGCGTAAGAAAGCTCAAGGCTGAGGAAGGCATACAGAAGCTTAGGAAGTACGCTGACAGCGTAATAATCCTTGACAACAACAGGCTTGTCAAGCTCGTGCCCAACCTGCCTATGAACGAGGCTTTTGCTGTTGCAGACGACATACTTGCAAAGGCAATCGGAGGGCTAGTATGGACAATTACCCAGCCAAGCCTGATAAACATAGATTTTGCAGATGTACGCTCGATCATGGGCAGCGGCGACGTGGGCTTCATATCTGTCGGTACAGGAAAGGGCAACGATAAAGTGCTTAGCGCAGCAGAGGCAGTGCTAAAGAACAAGCTTCTTGATGTAGACTTCGAGAATGCAAAAGGCGCACTGATACACATCTCAGGCGCATCAGACCTTACTCTCGGAGACGCGATCAAAGCAGGAGAAGTAATAACCGAGCGCATGGACCCGAAGGCAAACATCAAGTGGGGCGCAAGAATAATACCTGGATACGAAGGCCAGATAGAGATAGTGGCAATCGTTACAGGAGTCAAGGGCTCCAGCATAATAGGTAAGTTTGAGGAGACCAAGGAGCCGCAGTACAGCGGCCTTGAAGCAATATAACGCATTGCGCAGCGAAGACAAAGTAACGGCTTGGCAGGCTGATTTTTTGCCTGCCGTTTTCATGTTTGGTGACCAGTATGGGAGAGGAATTTGACTATGATGCCTTTACGCCGCGAATAGCGGTTGTCGGGGTAGGTGGGCAAGGCAGCAACTTAGTGAACAGGCTTTTTTCAAACAGCATTAAGAGCGCAGACACTGTAGCTGTAAATACCGACGTAGGGCATCTGAACATGATAAAGGCCCATAAAAAGATACTTATAGGCAAGGAGATAACAAACGGCCTTGGCGCCGGCGGGTTTCCTGAAGTAGCTGCCAAATGCGCCGACATGTCAAGAAGGGAGATCGAAGCCGCATTAAAAGGCTACAACCTTGTTTTTGTGGCAGCAGGGATGGGCGGAGGCACAGGAACAGGCGCAGCGCCAATAGTGGCAAATGTAGCAAGGGAGCTTGGTGCTACAGTAATAGCAACCGTTACATATCCTTTCGCACTAGAAAGGTCAAGGAAGCTCAAGGCTGACTGGGGGCTGGAGCAGCTGCAGAAACAAGCAGATTCAACAATAGTTATAGAAAATGACAAGCTGCTTTCATATGTGCCCAACCTGCCTATAGAGAAGGCATTTGAGCTTGTAGACAATGTTACTGGGAATGCAGTCAAAGGAATAGCAGATACGATAACACTGCCAAGCCTTATAAATCTAGATTTCGCAGACCTGAGGAATGTGGTCAAGGACACCGGCACGGCTGTCATAAGCCTCGGGTACGGCAACGGTCCTGACAAGGTTCAGCAGGCAATAAGGTCTACAAGGTCGCATCCATTGCTCAATGTTGACTATGAAGGCGCAAAAGGCGGGCTTATCCATGTAGTAGGAGGCACAAATCTTACAATAAGCGACGCAACTAAGATAGGCGAAGGCGTAACAGAGGCCCTTGCCCCTGACGCTAACGTAATCTTCGGCGCAAGGATGCTGCCTGAGCTGAACGACCAGATACGCGTCATGTCTGTAATAACAGGCGTAAAGGCAAAGCTTGGCAGCCCTAAAGGATACAAGGAAAGTGCTACAAGCCTTGCAATAGAAGGAATGGACCGCCTCTACTAATGAGGGGCAGCACAAAAGGGAAGCGCATCTTGGCGCACGACAGGGCCAGCCTGCAATGCGCATGTTTATTAATGGTTTCCTTTTTATATTATCTCGGTAGAAGATAAGCGAGGTATGTTAGATGCCAGAAGACATAATGTATGCATCGATGAAGGATATTAAGCCTGGAAAGTACATACTGATAGACGGGGTTCCATGCAAGGTAGTAGAGCTGGACTTCTCGTCTCCGGGAAAGCATGGAGCAGCAAAGGTAAGGATTACGGCCCTTGGCATATTTGATAACCAAAAGAGGACCATGCTGGGCACAAGCCATGCTGATGTTGAAGTTCCAATAATAACGAAGAAGAAGGCCCAGGTAGTTTCAGTAACAGAGACCTCGGCACAGCTTATGGACCTGGAGAGTTACGAGACCTTTGAGGTTTCAATACCAGAAGAGATGAAGTCTTCGGTAAAGGCCGGAGCAGAAGTCGAGATCCTTGAGAGCATGGGCAGGCGTGCAATCTCAAGGGTAATAGGTGCATAAATATGGATGTGACTATAACAGAGGACCGTGAGAACAAGCTTTTCGGAAGGAGGGAGATCCTTGCCCGCGCGGTGTACGAAGGCAAGACGCCTTCAAAGGCCGAACTGACCGAAAACATATGCAAGAAGCTGGGCCTGAATCCAGAGACCTTCCAGCTTGTGCGCG
>JAVZPV010000017.1:0-12581 GCA_038881385.1 Candidatus Micrarchaeaceae archaeon
ATTATCAGGTGCTCGAGCTCGTGCCTACTCACAGGAACAAAGCGCGGGTCTTCGGTTGCAGCTGCTAGGGCGGCTTCTACAAGAAGGCTTGAAACATTCTCTGGATGCTGGACAAAGCCTATGCAGCCCCTTAGTACCTCTGTCGGATAGAACTCAATTGTTACGAAAACGCCATGATGCTGCCTGAACCGATGCAGCTGCTCTTTCATTATAGCCTTGTTGAACCGCGTTGAAGTAACTGCAGCTTCTATTACGTGCCTGGCCTGCTCCACCAGCTCCCTGCCCTCCTCAAGCGAATAAGGCTTTGCCTCGTCCTTATTTAGTCCTTCCTCCTGCATAGTAAGATATGCGCATATCCTATTTATAAGTTGTTTGATTCAGGAACTGAAAAACAAATAAGGGCGGCTTGCGCCGCCCGTGTTCTGTTTCTAGGTGCGGCCGGACTATCAGCCCAGCAGTAATAATTGGCAGCTATAAATTTATAATACTTTTCCTTAAGTAAAATATCTTGTAGTTAAGTATAAATATTTACCGCATGTAAAAACAACAAGGAAAAGCGAAAGCCATCGCTATACAAACAGGCGCTCTGTTTCTTGGTGCAGGATTCTGCTTCTAGGTGATGACATGAGGGTGAGCATACAAAAGGTAAGTGTGGACCAAAATGGGGGGATAATGGGGTTGGATGGCATCCTTAGCGCTGCGCTGCAGCTAAGCGCCGGAGGGCTTGGATTCGAAGACGCAAACAGCCTATGCACAGACATCGGTAGGCTGGCGAGGGAGCTACTCGAGCTCGGATGGGTGTGCAAATCTTTTGCAGAGGCAGGTGAGCATTTCGGATATGAAATGGAGGTTTGCATCGACGAGAAAAGTGTCAGAGTAATCCAAGTATACAGGATACCACCGCCCCCTCCCGGGGCCACCCACAGCTCATGCCATGGTGCGGCTACAGCCCGGCGGCTGCCAAAAGTGGCAAAAGTATCATAGGCAGAATTTATAAGAAGATTTATGCCAAGCAATAAACATGGGAAATGAGGGCGTGCCGGCTTGGCTGCTCTGCGAGGACATGCTTACAAGAGTCAAGGATGAGCTCGTATTGGAAGCCATAGACATACTTAAAAAGGAGATGAGTGAAGGTAGAATAAATATAAACGGCTATGTAGCCGTGCTGCCTGAGAAGAGCCAGGAGTTGGAGCAGGACCTATTCGTATTGAACAATCTTATTTCCAATGCCAATGAAATAAGGCAACAGTACAGAGAGTACCTTGAAAAGGAAAAAAGGGGCGAAATAACAGATCCAGGAGTAATAGCAAGAGGGGAGGGACTGAAAAAGTTTCTTATGGCAGTGGATGCGATAGAGCTGCTAATGCATACCAGCAGGATTTACGGCATGTGGGCCGACGACGTAGGAGTATATTCATCGTTTGCTGACCCGGTGGCAATAATGGTAAAGAGCGGGATGCTTGATGAGGGAAGAACTGAAGCCCTTGAGCTTGTGCTTTCGAGCAAGGCCTTTGCATTGAGCGAAGCGCTTGATATTGACGAGATGCAAATCCTTCGAAATACGCTTGAGGTTCTAAAGGGGCGTCAGGAGTCCCGGCTTGCTGCTGCGGGCATGGGATCAACTCCTGGACCAACGGCATAGTTGGCTTTAGTGAGGCACACGCCGGCGTATGCGATTGGCTCTAATGCAGCATGACGGAAAGGCGAAGCGCTATAACGCCTTGGTTATTAACATTTGCTGCGCATATTTTCTAACATGCTGAAGGTAGGGTACCATTTCTCAGTAGCTGGGGGCTTATACCGGGCTTATGACCGCGCAGCAGCCCTTGCCGCAACGGCTATGCAGATTTTTATAAGCAGCCCCAGGTCATGGAATGTGAAGTATCCTGACAATGAGGAACTTAATCTATTCATAAAGAAGCATGATGAAACAGGAATATACACAGTATGCCATATGCCCTACCTGCCAAACCTCTCCTCAAGCGGTGAGTTCTATAAGAAATCCATCGAATCGTTTGCCAAAAACATAGAAGTGTGCTCAATGCTTAGGATACCTTACCTGATAACACACATAGGCAGCCACATGGGAAAAGGCAAAGGATATGGATTGAACAATGTTATAAACGCGCTTGAGTCAGCCTCAGACTATATAAATGATTTGGCTATACTGCTTGAAAACCAGGCAGGGCACGCAAATTCGGTTGGGGCTGAGCTCTCCGATCTTTTGTATATATATGACAACTGCTCACTCGCGAAAAAAAAGAAGCTTGGCTTTTGCCTTGATACATGCCATCTTTTTGCTGCAGGATATGACGTGAGGGATGAGGAGGAGCTTGACAGAATTGGGGCTGAATTTGGATATGACAAAGTTTACGCGTACCACATGAACGACTCTAAGTTCCCATTAGGCTCTAAGCGTGACAGGCATGAAAACATAGGATTAGGGCATATAGGCATGGATGGTTTCAGGGTAATGCTGAGTAACAGCAGTATAAGGAAGAGCATACTAATACTTGAGACGCCATACAACTCTGAGCTTCCCGATGGCCGTGACCTTGCGGCACTCCGCAAGCTTGCAGGGGAAGCTTTATAATTTACCCATTTAGTATTAGATTATGCCAAGATTACCCAATAAAGTCAGTGCAGCTCTTAACGAAATTAAAAAAGGGCACAGACATTATGTTGAGGTAAAGATAATACGCGGCCTCTATTGCGTCTTTGAGTCGGTGGGCGTTTATGACAAAGAAAGGAAAAGGACAAAGAAGGTAACCCACTATCTCGGCAGGATATTGAATGACGGAAGGTTCGTAGAGGCGCGGCACAGGCAGAAACGCTCAGGCGCACAGGGTTACCAGCAGGGCGCAGGGCAGCGCATAGAGCCTATGCGGCAATTCGACATAGACGAATATGACAGGAAGCTGCTGACTGCACTTAGCATGAACTGCAGGGCACCTTATGCCTTCCTCGGGGAGCTTATAGGCCTGCAGAAAAACACAGTATACAACAGGGTCAAGCGGCTCGAGAAAATGTTAGGCATAAGGTATATAGCAGAGATAAATGTTGAAAAGTTGGGATTCTTTAAGTACCTGGTTCTGGTGAAGTTTCTTGGGAGGAAGCCCTCTGTGGAAGAAATCAGGGCTGGCGTAATAAAAGATCCTAAAATACAGCTTGCTGCGGCCCTTACTGGAGGCGGATACGACTTGATGCTTTATATCCTTGCGGAATCCAACAAAGACATAAACATAATGTCCGTTTCTATTTTGTCAAATGACCAATTCATAGAATATCCGGCGGAATGGCACGCTATACCTTTTTACGAGACTTACAACTTTGTGCCGCTTAGGCAGGAGTTCCTTTCAATGCTGGCGCAGGCCAGGCAGCAGAAGAGGGACATTTTTGGCGAACCTATCACAGAAAAAAGGAAGATGACACTTACCAGGGAGCTTGCTGTACTAAGCCAGCTTAATGAAAACGCGAGGATGGAGTTTGCCGAGGTAGACAGGAGGCTCGGGCTTGACAGCGGTAGAGCGCAATACACATATTATAGGCTTATTAGGATGGAACTTCTTTCGAGACCAACGATATCGATGGATGAAGTTCCTTTAAAGTATATAACGGCATTCTTTCTTAAAGTGGTAAATACGAAGGAGATGGTTAGGACAAGAAAGCAGTTCCTCAAGCACCTTGTAAGCGACTCAAAGTGGCCCACAAACAGATATGTACTTATAGGAGATATAGGATCGCCTTACGGGGCACTTCTGCTTGCACCAGTTTACGACAATAATGACATAATTGAAATAAGGAAAAACATTTCACAGTACCTTGGAACTGAGACAAGCATGGCAGTGGTAACCAACATAATAGTAGGCAGGCTGTGTTACAGGAGGTTTGACAACGCATATTCAAAGCAGCTTGATATACTTAAGACAAATTACAACGAGGACATGGGAGCTCGTACGAATTATATGGAGTAGGCTGAGGCAAATTTTCCTCTCTGCAGAATGCGCTTTGGCCATAAAAGAACTGCTTTTGCAGCCGTCTGACTTTGGGGCATCTATAAGTTCTGCTTCTTTGCGGGAGTTTGTTGCTGCCTTGCTGCAGCGCGGTGATTCTTTATGCACAAATCAATCAAAAATATGTTTAGGAATGCGATAAGTAGAATTTGCTTTTTTGCAAAATTTTTTAGAATTAATAGGAATAAAGCGCGGATAGGGGCAATAGTTGCAATTCTGTGCATAGGCAAAGTGCACTTTGGCAACATCAGATGGCAGTGGAAAAAGAAAAATATGCCATTTGCTATAGAGCCCGAATCAAGCCTAAATCCGCACATTGCCATAGTAGGCAGGAGCGGATCGGGAAAATCAAATGCGTGCAAGCTAATAGTAAAAGGGCTTGTCTCGCGTGGCATAAAAGTTGCGATACTTGATCCGCACAACGAATATATAGGAATAGCAGACCAGATTGCAGCCAGAGTGTATAATGCAGCCCATAACGGAATAAATATATTTGAACTAGACGGGGTTAGCGAGAAGGAAAAGGCAAACGAGCTTACAAACATGTTCAAAAGGGTATTCAAGCTTGGAGATGTGCAGGGATATCATCTTTACAGGGCCATAATGTTTACCTATAACAGGACAGGCGCCTATGGCAGGATACCAAACATACATGACCTGCTCTACACTTTTGAGATTTTCAGGAAGCATGCTACGCTGGCAGAGCAAAGGGTCCTCGAAGGGCTTTCAAGGAGGCTTTCCCTTCTGGATACGGGCCCATTCACTAAAGTTACATCTATGGACACAGTAATGGGAAGCAACAGCATCTTTCTGCTTTCAGGCCTCCATACGAATGAGGCCCAGGCAGTATATGTTGAGGGATTTCTGAGGAAGATATATGGGAAAATGCTAGCCTCAGATAAGAAGGGCAAAATAGGATTCTATATAGTTATAGACGAGGCAGAGAAACTTGGCCAAAAATCTATAATCGGCAAGATAGCTGCAGAGGGAAGGAAATACGGGATTGGGCTTCTTGCAATGGCCCAGAGGGCAAAAGCCATGGAAAAGGAAATAAGGGCAAACGCTTCGCTGTTCTTCGCGTTTTACCAGCGCGAGCCTGAGGAGTTGAACTACGTGGCAAATCTGATATCAGGAGGAAATGAGCTCAACAGATTTGCAGAAGTAAAGAGGGCAATAAGGGGACTTGGCAGAGGAACTGCAATAATGGTAGACTCAAGGAGCGAAAATCCTTCGATAGTGCGCTTTGCACTAAACGTTGATGGGAAGACTTCGCTTGCATACGAAATAATGAGAAATGCTCGCACATGTGCAACCTACGGCGAAATACTTGCAAAGGCAACATCGCTAGGCTTTTCTGCAGACATGGTAAAAAATGAACTGGACCTCATGGAGGCAGAAGGGTCCATTTCCTATTATGAGGTAAAAGAAGGCAGCATTTATGACGGCAGATGGTATATAGAATCGCCGAGGAACAGCCCCGAACATGATGTTTGCGTAAACATAATAAAAAGGCACCTTGAGAGCCTCGGGATACGATGCCGCATATACAACAGCTCCTACGGGCCTGATCTGATAGCCAATTACAGGGGAACCAGTATTGCAGTAGAGTATGAAACCGGAAGCAAGAGCATCGATAGCACGGAGAGGATGCTGCTCGCAAGGAGCAGACAGTACAAGATTACACTGGTTATAGTAAACGATTTGAAAAAAAGCGCATACGAGCATCTCAATGCAAATGTAATCGGCCTTGGGCCTTTTCTCAGGTCAAAATGCGCGGAATTCCTTAACCTTCCTTGAGCTTTAATATAGCCTCTGCGATGTTGCCATTCGACTCTTCAAGGGCTTCCCTTACAAGCTTATCATCACTTACCCCTGACTGCTCCTTTACTATCTTTATATCATCCTCGCTTATTTCAACTTTAGCCTCGCTGCTGCGGCGCTCGGTCACGCTGCCGGTTATCTGAAATGATTTCGTGCCTTGCGCTTCTATAAGCATAACCTGTGGCTCGTCTATTATTATGTCTCCTTCCGCACTTTCTATTATTACCCTTTTTGCATCTATCTCGCTGGACTTTATTCCCATCCTTTCCATCATCTTTTTGAGCTGAGATGGATCAATGTTAGGCATCATAGCATCAGCCAATTATTGGAGAACAGGTAATATAAAGGTAGGAGTCCATTGGGCGTACGATTCCTTTCCTAAACTTTTTGTAACTGCAGGAACCAGAAGAATTTTAGTTTTTGGCCTGCTTATTGCTTTTCTTGCTTTTACTGGCTTGCGTGAGTGTAAATTATGCCTTTAAGTTTATAGCTGCGCGTAGCTTCAATATGAGCCGTTTTGTTTTTTATTTTGAGCGGAAGCTGCGCAGCAGAAGCTTGCTTGCATGCACATCATATGTTGTTAAGCCTAAGCTTCACCTCATCGGTAGTGAGCTTGGTTGTAAGCAGTGGTATCTTTTCTATCTGGCTTATCTTCACAGCAAGCTTGTCGACTTGGTCTACGTTTTGTATCACAACCAGCCTTGGCTTTATAGGCGCCACCCTTATAACCACCATAGGTGACCGACCGGTGCTCACCTGGTCAAAGACAAAGGCCCTTTCATTGGTTGTCCCGAATAGCCTTGGATACTCATTAGGTGAAATTTCAAGAATCACCCTAAGCGAATCTATCAAAGTGTATCCGAAAAGCTTCATGTTGTCTAAAGCACCGGGATTTGAAACTATCTTGGCGTCTATCAACCTTGCAAAATCGACTCCGCTTATAGGAGCAGAGAAATCATGAATAAGGTAAAACGGCGTTTTAGTATCCTCGCTGCTGAATTTTTCGAGGTTCCTTATGACCTCGCCGCCTCGCTGCTGGTCTATCTCTATCAGAGCGTTTACAAGCCTTTTTATTATGCCTACGCCGGGCGAGGCCCTTCTGTTTCCCTCGTAATCGCTTATTGTTGAGGTTGAGATCTTCAGATGCTTTGCAAGCTCTATCTGCGAAATTCCGAACAGCTCACGCCATTTTTTCATTGTGGACCCTGGACTTTCTGAAAGCGTTATCTCCCCTGCTATCCTCTCCTGCAAAGTGTCCATGCTTAACCTTTGCTCTTACGCTTAATAAACTTTGCTGTTTGACGAAGTGCTATTCGCAGCTCATGCTAGCGCCGAGACGCCGCCCTACGTGCTTTGCCATTTATTATACTAGAACCGCGCCTGCGCAAGGATTTCTTTGCTTTTTTCTTTGCTTCTATCGAGCTGTATATATTGTCGACGTTGGCTTCGTTTACGGTCTCTGAATCTTCCTTTGGCTTGCCTTTAAGAAATAATGAGTATATAACAAGCACAAAACCTAGTACGAGCAATATTCCTCCAATTAATCCATAGCCGAAAATGCTACCGTTAGAAAGGTTTAATGATGAAAGGGGCCTGTTTATATAAGAATATGACACACTGGCAATACTGTTACCAGGATTGCTTAGCACTATATAGTATATGCCTGGAGTTACATATAAGCTATTCGTGGAGTAGGCTGGGGCAGGCACATAGCCCACATATGATTGTTCGTATGGAAAGATGCCACTGGCACTTTTATTCTCTACGTATAGAGTACCCTTACCCTCATAGAGCGCTACCTCGTGTCCAAGCGCGTTTGGGTCCATATCTTGCAAGGCTGCAATGAATGCGGAACTGTTCAGGATGTATAAGTTTATTGGCGATGAGGAGTTATAGCCAAATTCAAGCAGGCTTGTCTGGTTTACCTTTATAGGAAGGTAAGCAGCAGTGCTGGCATTAAGCGAAGTGGCACTTGAAACTGTATTGTTGGGGTTTGCAATTCCGTAAATGAACTGCTGGCCTGACTCGTATGCGCTAATAACCCCAAATAGCAGCAATAAAATCCCAAAAAGCAGAAGGCGCCTGTTCATGCTCCTTATTTTTCAGCACATCTATTTAAATGTGCACGTAGCACAATATTTAATAAATTGGGACGTGCCACATGCAGAAAAGAGTTGAAACAGGAATAAGCGGACTGGACAAAATGCTCTACGGGGGCATACCGGATAAGAATATGGTACTGATAAGTGGCGGCCCCGGGGCCGGAAAGACTCTGCTTTCTTTCGAGTTCCTTTATAGGAATGCCAAAACAGGACATAAATGTATTTTCTTCACGCTTGAGGAGGAGCCAAAGCAGCTTGTGGAAAACGTTAAGTCTGCTTTCTCAGAAATAAAGGACATAGATGATGTCATAAAATCGCGCGCCCTTATAGTTGATGAAGAGCTCTCTGCAGACAGGATAGTAGTTTCTGGAACCGACGACAAGTCTAATATTGAATTCGGAAATGTTATGGCGAGCATAGAGTCTTCAATAAGCAGGTTTGGTGCAGACAGGATAGTAATAGACTCAATTTCTGTCCTTGATATAATGATAAAGGACCCTGCACTTTACAGGAAGTACATGTTTGCAATGGTTACAAACTTAAGGAGACTTGGGGTAACAGCAATGATAACTGCTGAGCTTGAGTCTCCTGAGAAAAATAGGCTCACTTTCAGGCCTGAATATTTTATATTTGATGGAATAATAGCGCTTTACCAGTCAGGTGAGGAATCAAAGCGCCTTCTTACCTCTGAAGTACTAAAAATGCGCGGAACAAGGCACAGCTTTGTAACAACCCCCTACGATATAACCCCTTCTGGCTTCCGTATATTCGCTGTAGAGGACATAGCACCATACTGATGGCATGACATAATGGATAGAAAAAAGCCGCAGCTTTTGAATGCCGAGAAAGATGAGAAGATAAAACTGATGCTTTTTGCCGTTTTATGGATACTCATAATAGCTGTAATATTATATGCAATTGAACCAAGGGGGACTCCATTACAAAGATGCATGCACACCGCCATAGCCCAAAGCAGGGAGAACTGCCTTTACAGCCTCGCCTTGGCTACGGATAATAGCTCGCTATGCGCAAATATTACATATTACGATTCTTCTTCCTGCTATCTTGCGATAGCTGAATCGAAATTGAATGAAAGCCTGTGCCAGAAGATAAGCGATCAGGCTACCCAGTCTCAGTGCATATCTTATATAGCAAACCAAACAAACAATTTTGGCTATTGTTATAAGATCTCTGGCCCTGGAAAATCACAGTGCCTACAATCTTTGGCGCTAATGGACTATAATGCGAGCATGTGCAATGTCCTGAGCAACTACACAAACAGCACCATATGCTCTTCCTCCATCTGGTTCAATGATGCAATAAGGCTGGATAACTACACTTATTGCTCTCACGTATATTCGCAGCCAAATTCAGGGATAGCGTCTTCCATATTGATAGATTCAAGAGTACTGAACTATAGCAAAATAGAGACCAACCTAACCGGATATTTAACATTAATGGGCTTTTCTTTTGGCGGTTCGCAATTCACTCCAAGGGACCTATGCTATCTTGCATATGGCGCCCAATACGATGAAAACAGTGTATGCCGTTTTATACAGAATGCGACTCTAAACTATTCATGCAGCTATATTACTACGCCAGTTCCAAGCCTTAACAGCAGCGCTAAGAATATCACCCTTAACTTTACAATGCTTATGGATACTTGCAATTCACAGACTGCGCAAAACAAGACCGCATGCATCGCATTTGTAACTACAGAAGAGGCACTTACCTACAGGAATGAGACTCTGTGCGGGACGCTCCCTGAGGGCTATTATACATATGGGTGCTACACAACCCTTGCAGACAACTTTATGAACACTACATACTGCAACCCGATAAAGGTAAGCAACAGCACGGCTTATTTGGCGTGCGTGGATGGCGTATATTACAACGCAACTTCGATCACAAACTCGACATTCACATACCCTTGAGCTCTAAGAATCCATTGTGTGTTTTGATGCACGGAATTATTCTAAATTCAAGAAGGCCAGGCTTAGATGGAATCTCTAGATACGTGCTTTTTGACCTTGAAGGCAAAACAGTAATAGAAGCAAGAAGCTCACTCGAACTGAGGCCAGGCGAGGTTGTAAATTCGGGCAGGTCTGGCACAATAGATACTGCGCGAATAGAGCCTGGCAATTTTGCAATAGAAATACTAAAAAGGAATGCAGGTGAGATTGCTGGATTGACAAATGCAAAGCCATATGCTACTGGAAATGCGAATATTGATTGCATAACAGAAAAGGCTTGGAAAAAGCTAAAGCAGTGCGGCGCATTGCTTCTTACAAAGCTTGCCATGGCATCACCTGTAATAATTAGGTTTCATAATGATGCAGACGGATCAAGCGGCGCTTATGCGTTATACAGATCCATATACAAGTTTATGGATAAACACGGCTGCCTTAGATACAAGCCCGGCATACACTGGATAATGCAAAAAGGCGTTTCATACAGCCTATCAGACGCAAATGAAGACCTAATGCTAGCCTCTTCCTGCTCCTCGCTTGATAAGCCCCTCATTATATTAATTGACTTTGGAACTTCGCCTGAAAGCAATGCAGGCATAGAAAGGATACAAAAAAGCTTCGACATCATTTGGCTGGACCATCACCCGATTGCCAAGGGTTTTAAATGGGCAACGCTTAATGGCTATGTAAATCCTTGGCTATTCGGCGGCGATTCCGACTATACTGCTGGCTTCCTAGCCTGTTCCTTCTCAAAAACTTTTGCAGATGCAGAGACAGGTGAGATTGAGAATGCGTCTTTCATAGGAGACAGCAGCCTTTTTGCAAACCTGGATAAGCCAGGCGCAGACTTATCCGCACTCCTTGACCTTGTGACGAGCGATGCAAAGGTAGCTTTTGGGGCAGCTGCGCAGAATGTTACTCCTGGAGAAATAGAAAAACTGCTTGATGACAGAAACAGGAGCAGTGAGCTTATAGCATTCGCAAAGTTAAGGCTTGGAGAGGTTATAGACAAGGCCATCCCAATACTAAGGCAATATAAAGCTGGCAAAGCTTATGTTTACACACTTGATTTTGAATATGTGCGTGATGAAAAATCAAAATATCCTACCCCTGGAAGGTTTTCTACCAAACTTTTGGCAAAAGTTACAGAGATTAAAAAAGCGCCATGCATCGTGATTGTTTATTCAGGCAAGTACATTTCTATCAGGGTCTCAAGGGACCTGTCAGGCAATATTGACATGCGTGGCGTGATAGATGACATAAAGGGGAACTATGCGGAATTGGTGGAGGCTGGAGGCGGGCACATGCTTGCATCAGGAATAAAACTTTTAGAAAAGCAGGAAACTGCAAAAGTGGTGGCTAAAATCGTGTCTCTATTCAAAGTCCAGCTAGGAGAAGGCTTTAAGCTAAGCTAACAGGAATCAAAAGTAGGCCGATTTGGCCGATTTTTGCAATTTTTGGGTATGTGTTTACCTTGTAATTTACTCGTGGCTCTTATTGGCAGCAATTTATTAAAGCTCTTTTATTAAGATATTTAGCACGTCGCAAGGTGTAACTTTGGCAAACAGCCCAAAAAACCATGAAAGGCATCCGCATCCTACGCTTCTCTCAGATTTCATACTTGGAAGCCAGGACGGGCTTGTGAACGTTCTTGGGATAGTCCTTGGCGTTTCTGCTGCAACTTCAAATGTGTGGATACTTTTTGTAGCTGCGCTTGCCGCCCTTTTTGCAGAATCAATTTCGATGGGGGCTGTAGCTTATACCTCAACCCAGGCTAGGCGCAATTTCTATCTGAACCAGGTAGAGCAGGAGAGGGAAGAAATGCGCAATGTTCCTGATACTGAAAGGCAAGAGGTTCGGGACATAGTGGTAGGATGGGGATACAGGGGGAGCACAGCTAAGAAACTTACCGATATAATATGCTCAAACCCAAAAGCATGGCTTGAGGTAATGATGGCTTTCGAGCTTCACATCTCCCCTGTTGAAAAAAGCGCGCCGCTGAGGAGCTTTATAATTGTTCTTTGCTCAACAGTTTTCGGCTCTTCTATACCGCTCATACCTTTCCTGTTTTTCCAGAACAGCGTATCAAATGGGGTCATAGGCGCTGTTGTGCTAAGTGCCATTGTACTATTCATAATAGGATATTATGAGGCAAAACAGACAGTAGGCTCGCTCTGGCGGAGCGGCCTGAGGATGCTTGTGATAGGGCTTGCAGCAGGATTTGCAGGCTACCTGATAGGGCACTTCCTTGGCGCAAAGGCTTTCTGAATAAGCATTATTATCTTTGGCGTGGCAATTCTTTAGTATATGCTACTAGAAGGAAAAACGCATACAAATGGAATCGGAAACTATAGGTACATAGAAAAGCTGCTCCGCGAACGAGGGGACATATACATAGTGTCGCCTTATATTGATCCCTACTATGCTTCAGTTATACGAAGGCACGCATCTGGCAAACGATTTTATATAATCTCTTCTTCCATGGACAGCAAGGCCGCAATGATACTTGAATCGCGTGGCTCTCCGGCAAGCGTTGCCCTTTTTGTTATAGCCGTAATCTTAATTTTGGCAGCAATGTACGTCTACTCTATCCTGAGTATTGGCGCTCTGCTCCTTGCCTCAATAGCTATAGGTGCAAGGTTGCTTGTATTCAAGCGCTTTTCGAGAAATAAGGT
>JAVZPV010000018.1:0-12087 GCA_038881385.1 Candidatus Micrarchaeaceae archaeon
CTGTAAATGCTTGAATCTGCGATTTAGATTTACCACTTTCATCCTGGAAAAGAACGTTATAAGTAGCATTAGAATTGAAAGGTGGATCCAAATAAATCAAATCAATGGATTCATCCTTTATATATTTTCGCAAAATTTCTAAGTTATCCCCATAATAAAGCGTATTTTCCATAAAATCGTCCATTCCTGCTTATAGCCCACGCTAACAATAATAGCACAGCAAACCTTTAAACCTTACACCCAGAAGACGCAGCTATATTTGTACAGCGGATAGCCATTCGCATTTTGTAATAGTTTATTGAAGTATAAGCTTTTATCCTTTACTATATGAAGATTTTTTATAAATTTATTTATATTTTACCCGAACCCTCATTACTTAAATACTTAATCATTTAAGCTTTAATCAGAGCAAAGTGTGTTTCTATGCAACAGAACCTTCAAATCCCAGCAACCCCAAGCCTTTTCTATAGGGCAGAGGCAGTTTTCGAACACACACTACGGCCACGCCTCTAGACCATAGCAACGCAATGCCTTTTCAAACAGCTACCTCTTTGCAGAGAGGGTTCAAATCCCCCTGTTTGCGTAAATCTGACGACAGTTTAAGCAAGATAAAGCAAAATTGGCATTTGTTACACCAATGGTTTACCACTTTTCCTTCTGAATGGCCTCACAAAGTAAGCTGGTTGTACAAACTATTATGCGGTCTGTTGCATACCCGTGTCATTGTATATGTATCTTTTGCCCCTTAGCGCAGAGGCAATTGCTGCAATGAACGTTAGAAGCGCTGCAAAATATAAGACCGTGTGCATGCCTTCTATGAACGGCTTAGAAATAAGCTTTGGAAAGAAATTTGTGCCTAATATTGCATCTAGATTCCGCTTTGGTATTGCAGCCTGCACCGATTGCGGCAGCAAAGCCTCCATTGGGTTTGTGCCAAGAAGCGCTGCGAAAAGCGCTGTGCTTGGAGGAAGCCTTGAAATCTGCAGTGCGGTTGAATTAGATACATTTTGGGCCGTCAGGCCTGCATAAAGTGCGCCGGGCAGCACAAAGGAAACGCCCACAGTAAGCATGCTAAAGAAGATTACTATGCTCATGACGTTTGACACATTCATCAGTGTAGCCCTCATTCCTGAGGAGACGCCTCTGTACTCAGGCGGAACAGAGTTCATTATGG
Organism: Candidatus Micrarchaeaceae archaeon; assembly: GCA_038881385.1. Taxonomy (GTDB): domain Archaea; phylum Micrarchaeota; class Micrarchaeia; order Micrarchaeales; family CABMGC01; genus JAKAVK01. The sequence goes on from JAVZPV010000018.1 coordinate 1,175, forward strand.
CCGTGGTATTAGGCGCAGCAAACATGCCCTGCCCTACGCCAAGCATGAATATGACAACTGCAAAAGGAACATACTGGAAGTTTGCAGGCATTCCTGCAAGGACTACGAATCCAAAGGAGTTGAGAAGCATGCCTCCTGTAGTAAAGATCCTGGCTCCGTACCGGTCTGAAAGATAGCCGCATATAGGCCCTGCAACCAGGAAGCCTAGCACTAAAGGTATCATAGCTACAGCAGCCTGCAGGGGCGTGTTTTCAAAGCTTACTCCATGAAGAGGCAGCCATATCCCCTGAAGCCATATTATAAGCATGAGCTGCAGGCCGCCCCTTGCAATTCCTGAAAGAAGCAGGCTTACCAGGCCTGCAGAAGTTGCGCGTATCCTGAAGAGCGAAAGGTTTAGCATCGGATCCTCAACTCTGGTTTCTATATACACAAAAACAGCCATGAGCACAATGCCTGCTAAAATTGCCCATTGTACAATAGGGTTGGCAAATCCTGTGGATGAGCCGTCATATGGCAATATGCTGTAAGTCAGTGCTATGACTATTAAGGTAATGGCTATCCCGAAGGTCACGTTCCCAATTATGTCAAGCTTTTGGTTTTTGCGCAGGTGTGCAAGTTCATGTAGCGCAAGGTAAGACCACATAGTGCCTATAATCCCTATCGGCACGCTTATAAGGAAAATAAGGTGCCAGTCTATAGAAGCAAGCACGCCGCCTATAATGAGCCCAGCGACGCTGCCAGCTATTGCCATAATCTGGTTTATGCCCATTGCCTTTCCGCGCTCATTGACCGGAAAGGCGTCAGTTATGATTGCAGCGCTGTTGGCTATCAGGAAGCCTCCTCCAAGCCCCTGGAACAGCCTTAATATTATAAGAGACAGCGCACCGGCCGAGCCAGAAATGAGGTATGAAGATGCATAAAGAAGGGTCGAGGCCGTAGCAAATATCAAGAATCCCATGTTGTACATCCTGACTCTGCCGAACATGTCCGAAAGCCTTCCGATAGTGACAACGACCACAGAAGAAACTATCATATAGCCTAAAAGCAGCCAAATCAGCAGGCCGGCATTTGTTGCCACTAGCGGGTTAACATGCAGCCCGTTGAAAATGGCCGGCAGCGATATTATTAGAATTGAGCCGTCTATGGTGGCCATCGCTGCTCCAAGCGTAGTATTTGAGAGAACTACCCACTTATATCCTGGGCCAAGCCTTGTCTCTTTTCTCCTCTCAGATATATCGTATTTTTCAGCATGGGGACTTTTCTGCGGATTTTTCATGCTAGGAACTTCGTTTTCTTATTCTACTTATGCATTAATGTTTATACATACTTTGGCAAAGTCCTTGAATTTGTTTTACTGCCTGCTGATTTGGAAGGGCACTGCTTGCAGAAGTTTTTGATTAGATTTTTAAGTTTCTCGTTCGATAAAATAATCATGATAGTGCTTGGCGTAGCAGCGCACCCTGACGACCTCGATTTCGGCGCCGCCGGCTCATTTGCTAAGTGGGCAAGGGAAGGGGCATCATGCTATTACCTTATTTGCACTGACGGTTCAAAAGGCTCAAATGACCCGAAAATGACTGAAGGAAGGCTCATAAAGATAAGAAGAGGGGAGCAGCTCTCTGCGGGCAAAGTCCTAGGGCTTAAGGGAGTATTCTTTCTGAACCACAAGGATACGCAGCTTGCCGCTGATTTGGAGCTGAAGAAGGAGGTGGTCAGATACATAAGAAAGTTGAGGCCAGATATCGTAGTGGCAATGGACCCGACACTAGTATACTCAAAACGCGGCTTCGTAAACCACACAGACCACAGGGCTGCAGGCCAGGCAGCCATCGATGCAGTTTATCCTATGGCGAGGGACAGGCTCACATTTAATGAATTGGAGAAGGAAGGCCTGAGTCCTCACAAGGTCAAAACCCTATACCTAATCAATTTCGACAACCACAACGAGGTAATTGATATAACCAAGACCATCAATGCTAAGATTGAAGCCCTCTCATGCCATAAGAGCCAAATTTCTGAGGAAAGCCTGAAACGTGCCAGGAAAATGGCCAGCATCATAGGCAAGGAAAAAGGATACAAGTACGCTGAGGCCTTCGTTAAACTAGAATTCGACAGATGATTGAATGCCATTAAAGCTTTACAACACTGCGAGCATGAAGACTGAGAAGTTCAAGGAGCTTCAAAAAGGCGAGGTAAAAATATACGTATGCGGAGTTACGCCCTACGACACTACGCACCTTGGCCACGCATTTACCTATGTATTCTTCGATACTCTGGTCAGGTACTTGAAATTCAAAGGATTCAAAGTAACATACACCCAAAATGTAACTGATATAGACGATGACATAATTAGGAGGTCAAGGGAGGAGGGCAAGGACTGGCGTGAGCTCGGCAAATACTGGACAGACCGCTACTTGAAAGACATGGAAAGTTTAAACGTTTCAATGCCTGACTATTATGTAAGGGCTACTGAATCTATCGATAAGATAATAGAGATGGTGTCTGCGCTCATACACAAGAAGTTTGCCTATTTGGGCAACGGCAATGTTTACTTTGATGTCTCAAAATTCCCTGCTTACGGAAAGCTTTCGCACTTCAATGATAAGCAGATGAGAATACTTCTGAAGGAACGTGGCGGCGATCCTGATGACAAGAACAAAAGGAATCCCCTTGACTTTGTTCTGTGGCTTGGCCATAAGGAAGGCGAGCCATGTTGGGATGCAAGCTTCGGGAGGGGAAGACCAGGCTGGCATATAGAATGCTCAGCGATGATAAACCAGTACCTTGGGGATAGGATCGACATACACGGAGGCGGCAGGGACCTTGCCTTCCCCCACCACGAAAGCGAGATAGCGCAGTCTGAAAGCTTTACCGGAAAGAGGCCATTTGTGGGTTATTTCATGCATACTGGAATGGTTATGTACATGGGCGAGAAAATGGCCAAGTCTCTTGGCAACCTTATTATGGTCTCGGAGCTTTTGAAGTCGCACTCCCCAAACTCAATCAGATGGCTGCTCCTTTCGCACCATTACAGAAGGGTATGGGAATATGCCGATGAGGAAATGGAAAAAGCCGATGGCCATGTGAAAAAAGCGGATATGCTGATGAAAAAAGGTAGCATAAAAGGAAAACTCAACAAAGAATTAGTTTATGAATTCGAGCGAATTATGGACGAGGACATGAATACTCCTGCAGCCCTGGAATTCGTATACAGCATTATAAGTGAAGGCAAAGAAGAGGCCACTGCACAGTACCTTTTGGAGGTGCTGGGCTTTGCAAGGCCACAAAGATAAATAATGCAAACCCTGGGCAGTCTACGCCCAAAAGCTACTTTAATATAACATCTTATACATATTGTTCAATATTGTTCAATAGAGAAAGCAAAGCAGTTCGATAATAAGCGGTTGGTTGCTTGGAGAATCAGAGCAGATTGTTATATTTTGTAAGCAAATACAGATACATCGCCGCAACGCTAATAGTATTGGCTTTCATTGCTGCTTTGTTCATAATAGACGCCTTCATTACCTTCATTATAGAAAAATATTTCACTAGCCTCGTGACTTATACCTCATACATACACAGCATCTTCCATGCAATTATCGCTGTATTCGGCATATACGTATTCTACAGGCTTCTCGCCACGATTGTAAACCAGCATGCGTTAAGACGGCACGACGAGGGCGAGGCAGAGGCCAGGAAGCTTATACTAAGGATATTTTTCTTTTTTGTGGCCATATTCGCAATACTGCTTGCATTTGGAATAAGCATTGCCGATGCGCTTGCAGGCGGCGCAATAGGCGGCGTGATATTTGGCTTTGCCGCACAGACTATTGTTACCGGCCTGTTGGCAGGAATACTTGTTTCTTCTTCAAGAACTCTTCTTCCAGGGGAAATAGTTTTCCTAAAGTCTATGTACTGGTCAAACACCGATATACTTGCAAGGATAGTCAAGGTAAACACTATGTACACTGAGGGTGTGACCCAGTACGGGAACATTATAAGGATTCCAAACCCGCTCCTCCTAAACTACACCGAAATAATATACCTGAAAAAAAAGGAAGGCATAGCTTACCCTATGCAGGTTACCATCAATGCCGATGTTCCTGCAGATGAGCTTATGTCTGATGTAAAGCGCGAGCTTAATAAAGAGTTCGAAAGCAGGAAAATGCAGCAGCCCGAAATCCTATTTATATCAAAAACCGGCGGAACAAATGTATTCACTGTAACAATGCACCTTGAGTCATTTGCCGTTGCTAACGAAGTTATAAGCCTTGTAAACAGCACCTTTGACAGGCATTACTGGCAGCTGAAGGCCAAATAAAAATATAAAATTAAATTGCAGCTGATTCCAAAATTGTGGATTAAAACCCTAAACTAAAAAGCCAAAAGCTGCGCGTTTATCCCCAATCCTCATTATTTTTATTCAAAGTCCATGCAGTAAAGCTTTTTATTTATGCCTATAAGATAATAATATAGGTTTTATTTTTAGGGGCGTGTGGATGTCAGGAAGAACTGTACTGAACAGATATGGTCTGTTTATATGCGATCTGCATAAGGCAATTAAAAGCAAAGAGGCAATGAAGTGCGACAACATACTGAGGAAAAAAGCGGCGCTTATAGCTGCACTTTCCTCAAGCCATTCGTGGAAAACATACGAATATTTCAGTGACGGCGCTAAGTTTGACAGGGAGGCAATAATAAACGAAAAGAGAAACGCCTTTGAAAAGGGATGGATGGAAATTACTGAAGATGACGTAGAAGAGGTTGTATCACTGCCTATAAGCGAATATGCACTTTCTATGTGGTTCTTCTACGCTTTTGACAGGGAGGAAAAGGGGGAGTATGCAATGCTCTTCCAGCAGATAAAGAAAGAGTTCCAGTACGGCCTTGAACCGGTTGAGAGAGCGATTGAATAACTTTTCCTGTGCAATATAACTATGGCAGTTATTGGAATAGAGAGCAGTGCGCACACCTTCGGAGTGGGCATAGTTGAAAAAGGCAGGGTGCTCTCAAACGAAAAGGAGATGTTTAAGATAGGAACCACAGGCATGATACCAGGAGATGTGGCCGAGTTCCATGTCGAAAATTCCGGCAGCGTAATAAAGCGCGCAATAGAAAAGGCAGAGATTTCCATTAAGGACATAGAAGGAATCGGATATACGCGTGGCCCGGGCCTCGGCCCGTGCCTGCAGGTTTGCAGGCTTGCTGCAAAGACCCTAGCCAAAAGGCTTGGCGTTAAAATTGTTCCAGTTAACCATGGCGTAGGCCACATCGAAGCGGCGCGGATACTCTCCGGGCTTAAAGATCCTGTAGTACTATATGTCAGCGGAGGCAACTCTCAGATACTCAAGCTTACTGACAAGCCCTTTACCCACTACCGTGTGCTGGGCGAAACATTTGACATAGGCGTTGGAAACATGCTTGATTCCTTTGCCAGATCAATAAACCTTAATCCTGCATGGGGATCTACCGTAGATAAAATGGCAGAAAAAGGTAGCTATGTGGAACTGCCATATAATGTGAAAGGGATGGACTTTTCATTTGCAGGGCTTATGACAAAGGCCAGCAAGCTAGCCAAGAAGCACAGCAAAGAAGACATGTGCTTCTCAATAGAAGAGATTGCCTTCTCAATGCTCTGCGAGACCACAGAGCGCGCCCTGCTGCTTACAAACAGCAGCGAGGTGTGCGTGTGCGGCGGCGTCGCGCAAAGCAGGAGGCTCAGAGAGATGCTCGGCCTAATGGCAGCAGAGCATGGCGCAAAATTCGGCTTCTGTGCAAACGAGTTTAATGCTGACAACGGCGCAATGATAGCCCTGGTCGCAGAGCGCATGCTTGGCAACGGCTATTCAGTGCCCCCTGAGAGATGTGATATAGAGCAAAGGTACAGGGTTGATTCAGCACTGGTGTTCAGATGAATGTAATTAGCGAAGGCGCGGAGGCAAAGATCTGCCAGGAAAATATATTCGGCACAGATGTTATTGTGAAGGTCAGGGTAAAAAAAGAATATAGGATACCCCAGCTTGACTTTTCGATAAGAAGATCGCGCACGAGGAACGAGGCGCGCATAATGCGCGCACTGAAACTCGCTGGCCTGCCCATTCCAAGGCTTATAGCAGTAGGCAATTTCAGCATATACATGGAGAAGCTCAGCGGTAAGCTGTTGAAGGACTTCCGCTTCGATGCTTCCCATATCTCAGCATGCGGAAAGCTGCTTGCGCGCATGCACAATATCGGCATTGTACATGGAGATTTTACTCCGGCTAACTTACTGGTTAACGGCAATGAAGTTTACATAATAGATTTTGGGCTTTCACAGTTCAGCAAGAGCATAGAAGACAAAGCAATAGACATACTGCTTATGAAAAGGTCTATCACTGCGCATAAATACAAGTCGTTCAGCAAAGCCTATGCAGAGAATTCTAATGATTCGAAGGCTGTATTTGGCAGGCTGGCAGAAATCGAATTGCGCGGAAGGTACCAGACAAGGACACTGATGTGAGTTTTTCAGCAGCGCCACGCACAAATCGAAAATCCTGCCCAATTTTTATGTGCCGTATTTCCACTGGCTCATATATTTTCTTTGCTCCTCAGTAAGCTCATCTATCTCTACCTTCATTGCCTTGAGCTTCAGCCTTGCTATCCTTTCGTCTACATCCTGCGGTATCTCGTGGACCCGCGGTGCCAGTTTTCCCTTATTTTTAACTATGTGCACCGCGCCGAGTGCCTGGTTTGCAAAGCTAAGGTCCATTACTTCGCTAGGATGCCCTTCTGCAGCCCCAAGATTCACAAGCCTCCCGTCAGACAGAAGATAAATGCGCTTTCCATTCGGTAGCGTGTACTCATTAAGCTGTTTTCTCAGCTCTCTCCCTGGCTTGACTTTTTTTCTTAATGTCCTGACGTCTATCTCAACGTCAAAATGGCCCACATTGGCAAGTATGGACCCCTCCTTCATTTTGAGCATGTGCTCGTAAGTTATCACGTTAATGTCGCCCGTGGCAGTGACGAAGATATCGCCCTCTTGGGCAGCCTCAGACATAGGCTTTACCTCAAACCCGTCCATTATGGCTTCTAGCGCCTTAAACGGGTTTACCTCTGTAACTATCACCCGTGCGCCAAGCCCGTGCAGGCGCATGGCTATGCCCCTGCCTACCCAGCCATATCCTGCAACTACTCCAACCTTGCCGCTTACCATTATGTTTGTTGCGCGTACTATACCGTCAACCCCGCTTTGCCCCGTTCCATATCTGTTGTCAAATAGATATTTTGTATAGGCATTGTTTACGGCCATGACAGGATACCTCAGTACCTTCTCCTCTTCCATAGCCTTGAGCCTGACTATCCCTGTGGTCGTCTCTTCCGTTCCGCCTATTACCTTTAAGTCTGGATAATGCTGGTGAACCATTGCATGCATGTCAGCCCCGTCATCCATTATTACCTCCGGCTCCAGTTTTAATGCTGTCCTCATATTATCATAATAGGCGCTGCCATCCTGGCCTTTCCATGCATATACCCGTATCCCTTCGTAGGCGAGCGCTGCCGCGATGTCGTCCTGCGTAGACAGTGGGTTGCCCGCAACCAGGGCTATTTCCGCTCCGGCTGCGCGTATTGCCCTGACAAGCACACCTGTTTCCTTGGTTATGTGCAACATCATTGCTATCCTGGTGCCGGCAAGCGGCTTCTGCTTCTCAAACTCCTTCTTTATCATCATTAAAGTAGGCATGTGCATCTCTGCCCACTCCAACTGCAAAAGGCCTTGCTTGGCAAGCTTTATGTCCTTAATCTTGTAGTCTGAAACCATGCTATCACCAACTTTTTGATTTATTATTATCTATTCGTTTTAGCCTTTTGCTTTTAATATTGCCACTACTGCTATAACTGTTTAACGGCCCGGCTCTTGTTTTCAGCCTCCTCCTTGCCTCGGCCGCGGCCGCGATAACGGCAATGAATGGCAGCCATGCAAGGAGCGGATAAGCAGAGTTGGACATGCCCAATTGAAGCTCGCCAGATTCGAATATCGCAGCAACAAGGAGAGTGGCAGCTACAAGCAGCCAGGCTGAGGCTGCCCTATTTAACTCCTGCATAAACGGTGCGCTTTTTTTCCACTTTATCAGGGAAAGCAGCAGGAACAAGCCTTCTGTTGATGCGAAGGCATATGCAGACAGCTCAATCCATGTGTGTGGCAGTATAAACAGAGAGGCACCTATTGCTACTCCGGCGATGTTGTAACTATGGCTTATTGCACTTAGCGTTAGCCCTGTTGAAGATACAGAAACAGCAAGCAAAAGGCCGCCGAGCAAGGGCAGCATCTCTCCTGTCGCAATTTCCAGGTTATGGGCGAATATGTAGCCTGCTGCCTGCGGGAAACTCATTCCTGCTATCTGCTGCTTGAGCGCCTGGTAATTGTTGGAAAGCACATTTGCAACTGATGTTGGAAGCGGCACAGCGCTGAAGATAAGCAGCACGGCTACCTCTGCGATAAAAAGAAGCAGTGCAGTTCTCTCCCACTGCCTATCGAATATTGAAGGCCGCTTGCTGTGATGCGCCGGCTTATACGGCATAAAAGCACTATTAAAGTTCTCCTACTCTTCTCTTCTGCGCCCGTTTAATCCTGCGCCGCCTTTTCTTTACCCATTTCCAGCGCATTCTTCCTTTTTTCTTCCATTTTCTAGGAATGCTTCCCAAGTATAGCACCGTAATGATTTGTTATGCTAGGATACCTTTATAAGCATATGTTGAATTAAATTTCTTTGTGTTAATCAATGGCAGGAAAAGCGTCGAGTTACATTTTAGTACTGATCATTGCACTATTGGCATTAATAGCAATATATGAGATTATAAATTACAAAGTGCAATCGCATAGCTTTTTTGGTACCACCTCAACAACTACTGTTTATACTAATGCTACAAATTCAACCCCCACAAATTCAACCCAGCCAACTACAATATATTCAAATTCTTCGGGATGCCTTTCCCCATCTAATGTATCATTTATACCAAACGGCAATTTTTCATCAGGCACATTTTCTGACTGGAATGCTACCGGAGTAGGTTTTGGTACTGCCCCTGTAAACATAATCTATGCTAACCAAAATGGCGATTATTATAGTGCGCCGTGGTCAGGATACAACGGCACATTCTTTGCAACGACGCATAGGCCTGGAACTTTGGTCGCCATCGGAAATATTACATCGGAACCGTTCGAAGTAGTCCAGCCTTACCTTAATTTCCAGATAATTTCGCCACAAAGCAACAACCTTTACATTGAGATACTCCTGGACGGCAAGCCGTTCATAATAAACCATTATGACACGCTGCCTGCTGCATCAAATTTGACTGCAGCGCAGAGCACTTTTGAAAACGCGAGCATACCTTTAGCGCCGCTTATATGCAAAAATATACGCATAAGGGTTGTAGCAGGAATAGTCAAGCAGAGGATTGGCACAAATTACGAGTTCATAGCTGTAGGCAATTTCTACATGAGCAAAACGCCGAACCAAAACCCGCAAATTGTAGTCAACAGGACAGTAGTGTAGCTTGCAAAGGCTCTGGCTAGGGAGCTTGAAATTATCCGAAATGCATGGAACGTGGAAAGAATGGATAAACACGGTATTGCCAATGTGCCTGAGCATTTAACTATTATCGCATCTATATCAACTACACAAGGTTGCTGCCATGCTGCATATCTATAACACGCTGACTAGGAAAAAAGAAAGGTTCAGGCCCATTGAGGGAAAGCGAGTGGGGCTGTACAGCTGCGGCATAACTGCATATTTTTATCCGCATATAGGCAATATGCGGCGCTACGTCATGGAGGATATAATCAAAAGAGTTATGCTTAATGACGGATATGAAGTACTACATGTAGAGAATGTGACAGACGTGGGCCACCTTCTAGGTGATGCAAACACTACTGATGACAAGATTCGTGTCGAGGCAGAGAAGGAGCACAAGTCAATGAGGGAAGTGGCTAACTTTTATTTCAGGATATTCGAAAAGGACATGGCTGACCTCAATATAATAAGGCCAGATAGGATGCCATTTGCTTCAGAGCACGTGCCTGAAATGATAGAACTTATAAAAAAACTGGACGAAAAAGGATACCTTTACAGGCTCAAGTCAGGCATGTACTTTGACACTTCAAAATTCAAGGAGTACGGAAGGCTTGCTGGTTCAGATTTCAATTCCTTAAATGCGCAGCTAAAAGGCGGCGCCAGGGTGGAAAGGGTTGAGGGCATAAGAAACATAACTGATTTTGCTGTCTGGAGGTTCTCAGAAGGCACGGATATGATATGGGACAGCCCCTGGGGCAAGGGCTTCCCTGGCTGGCATATAGAGTGCAGCACCCTGAGCATGAAGGAACTTGGCGAACACTTTGACATGCACACCGGAGGCGTAGACCACATAGCAGTCCACCATTCAAACGAAATAGCGCAATCTGAGTCGGCAACAGGCAAAAAGTTTGTGAACTACTGGGTGCACCATGAATTCCTTGTAGTAAACGGTCAGAAGATGGCAAAATCTCTTGGAAATATATACACGGTAAGGCAGATATTGGAAAAAGGCTATTCACCAGCAGCCCTGCGCGCTTTCCTAATATCTGGGCACTACAGGCAGCTGCTCAACTTTACGTTCGAGGCGCTGGACAATGCGTCGAAGACTCTCAATGGCATATATGCCTTCCTGGAACGCCTTGGCGAAACCAAAAACAGGCAGGCGAGTGGGGACAGCGTCGAATTCAGAAAGTCTATAACCGCACATAGGAGGGCATTCTTCAAGGCTCTTGATGACGATATAAACACGCCTGCAGCTCTGGCAGAGATGCATGCCATAATAAACGAGACAAACGCAAGGAACGAGGCCGGAAAGCTGACCGCAGGAGAAGCCAGGCTGGTGGCCAGGGCCATGCTCTCTTT
>JAVZPV010000019.1:0-11532 GCA_038881385.1 Candidatus Micrarchaeaceae archaeon
CCTTCCTGCTGTTTCGCTGTCTTTGTAATGCAGCTTGCATATTTTGCATTGGTATGTTGGTACAGCCATAAAATTAATGGATATGCAAGTTATAAAAATGGGGCTGCATGCAATTTATCTGGTTTAGGAGCTACAATGTTACATTTTAACTATTCAGCAGGGAAATTTTGTATAGGCTGTACAGTCAGATGCAAATCGAAAGATTTATATATCTATTTGCCTACTTATTATCATTAATCCTAGAAAACTTTTTAAACCTATCTTTAAGCCTCTAGGCTATTATGGTGATAAAATGGCAAAAAGTTCAAAGAAGAAAGAGAGTGCTGCACGTACAGCGCCAAAAGCTCCAAAGGAACCGGCGCAAAATGAAGAGGACGAGGCAGCCGAAGGAGCGTTTTCAAATGAACTTGGCAGGGGCTTTGCGCCAAGAGAGCTAGGCCAGCAAGGCAGTTTCAGTGACAGGCAAGATGCTCCAGTTGTGCGTAAGTGTACAAGTTGCGGAAGCACAGATATAATATTCGACAATGAAAGGGGAGAATACGTCTGCAATAACTGTGGCCTTGTAATAGAGGAAAGTATAACCGATACGGGCCCAGAATGGAGGGCATTCGACGCGGACCAGAGGAATGCAAGGGCAAGAACTGGTGCACCTATAAAATACATGAAGCCAAACAAAGGCCTTGTTACAGAAATAGACATGTACAATAAGGATATTAGAGGAACGAAACTGCCCTCAAGGAGGCAGGCACAGCTATACAGGATGCGAAAATGGCACAAGAGGGCCAGCATAGCAAGTTCAAGCGAAAGGAACTATCTTGTAGCACTGCCAGAACTAAACAGAGTTGCAAGCTATCTTGGCTTGCCAGACAACATACGTGAGCAGGCAGCGCTCCTCTACAGGCAATGCGTCAAGAACAACCTAATAAGGGGAAGGCCTATCGAGACTGTAGTGAACGTTGCGATATACGCCACATGCAGAGCTGCAGGAATGCCAAGGACACTTGACGAGATAGCAGAAATCTCCGGTGTGCCTAAAAAAGAGGTAGGGAGGACCTACAGGGTCGTTGCCCATGAGCTCAACCTTAAGATACCTCTGACAGATCCTTCAAGCTATGTGCCAAGGTATGTAGCAGCGCTAAAGCTGAGTGGCGAAGCGCAGGAGAAGTCGCTGCAGCTGCTAAAGCAGGCTATGAAGAAGGGGCTTGCAAGCGGCAGAAGCCCAACAGGGGTGTCTGCAGCCGCTGTCTACATTGCTGGAGCATTAGTCGGCGAGAGGAGAACCCAGAAAGAGGTTGCAGATGTTGCGGGGGTTACAGAGGTAACCATCAGGAATAGGTACAGAGAGCTCAAAAAGGAGCTAAATATAGATGTCAACCTTTGAAAGGGGCATTGAGAGAGTGCGCGAATCTTTTTTGGCCATTGCCCTGCCGCTCTCTATACTACTTCTTCAAACAAATACGGTAAACTATAGCGGAAGCAATGCATCAGCCGCATTCGATCATGCACTGAATTACGTCAATTATGTCAATAAAAGTGCATATCTGATATTTTCGCCCAACTTGTCAGCCGCTTATGAATACCTCAACAAGTCAAACGAACTTTCATCTTCATCTCCGAGCGAGGCGATAGAATATGCTAACAAGGCGATTCAGAGCGCGTCAGAGCAATATCGCACCATCAATTCTTACAGGGCATACTCATTTGCTGCGGTTTTGGCTTTTACCGCTGCAGTTGCTGCTGCTCTATACTTCTTCATGAAGCCCGTAAAGAAAAAAGCTGTATCAGTATCTACAAAATATAAGTGATAGCGGCCTGATCCGTGCCTTAATTAGCGCCCTCCTCTTTTGACCTATCCACAAACTGATTTTGGAAAGCTTATTATTTAACCATATTGAAATAACAAAATGTTAGATATGCGAAGAAAAGAAGCACCAGTAAAGTCAAGCTTAGAAAATTCTGGCAAATACGAAATTATAGCAAAGGTTCCGTTAACAACCAGTGAGGACCTTGCCTTTTATTATACGCCAGGTGTGGCCAATGTTTCACAGGCAATAAAGGCCGATAGGGAGAAGGTTTTCGAATACACCGCAAAGGCAAATACCATAGCGATAGTCTCTGATGGCACCAGGATACTGGGGCTTGGCGATATAGGCCCAGAAGCAGGTCTGCCAGTGATGGAAGGGAAGGCAATACTGTTCAAGAAGTTCGGCGGAGTTGACGCTGTGCCTTTATGCATAAACACAAAAGACGAAGATGAAATAGTAAATTTCATAAAATGGATAGAGCCTACGTTCGGCGCGATAAACATAGAGGACATAAAGTCACCTAAGAATTTCAACATAGCTGAGAAGCTATCAAAAACAATATCTATACCTGTATTTCAGGATGACAACCACGGCACTGCAGTAGTAGTTTTGGCAGCTCTATATAATGCGCTTAAGCTTGCTGGGAAGAGCAAATCAGCAAAGATAATAGTAAACGGGGCAGGAACCGCAGGAATAGGCATAGCAAATCTGCTTATTGCAGCAGGATTCAGTAATATAATAGTGGCAGATTCTATGGGTGCAATCTATGAAAACAGGGATTACAACATGAACAGGTACAAAGCAGAGATAGCTGCTAAGACTAACAGAGGCATGGAAAAAGGCACCCTTGAAGAGATAATAGAAGGAACCGATGTGCTTATAGGAGTCTCAAGACATGGTGCATTTTCTAAAGATATGGTAAAAAGGATGAATGAGAAGCCAATGGTCTTTGCGCTTGCAAACCCTGAGCCTGAGATAGGCTACAAGGAGGCAAAGGAAGCCGGAGCTTATATAGTTGCAACCGGAAGAAGTGACATGCCCAACCAGGTAAACAATCTCATAGCATTTCCAGGAATAATGCGCGGCCTGCTTGACGTACGTGCAAAAAGCATTAGTACAGAAGCACTAGTAGCAGCTGCAGGTGCTATAGCCAAATGTGTAGGCAGGAAAGCATTAGGCACAGAGTACATAATACCGTCTTTTGCTGACAACACGGTGGCTGTGGAAGTTGCATCCAATGTAGCTGAGGCCGTGGCATCTGTAACTACCAGACTAGGTCTTGCAAGGGTCAAGGTATGCGACGGAGAGGTGAGGCAGCACGCAAAGGAGCTTATAAAGCGGTACTCCCGGATAGAACGCCTTATAATAGGGAGGTAAGATACCTACACAGTTAAGCTTAAAATTGTATTAATGTTACCTTTCTCTATGCATGAGCGCCTAAAGCAGCAGTCAGCACTTGAATACCTTATTACATATTCATGGGCGCTCCTGGTCCTGGCTGTGGTACTTGCAGTCATCCTCTCATTCAACCTTTTAAATTATAACAAATACGTGCACACAGAGTGCGTGCTCGGCCAGACGCTTACCTGTGAAAACGCATACATCTCTTCAAACGGCATGCTTACAATAGAGGTGTTGCAGTCCGGTTCTGACCCTATAAACATAACCTCATATGGATGCACCCAAGGCGCTATTTTGGCATATATGCAGCAGCCTGCGAACCAGATATACATGCCGATCGGCGGCACCTACACTTTTAATATGCAATGCTATACAAAAACAGGAAGCCCGGTAGGCATGCACGTTGGCACCACCTTCTCTGGCAGTGTATTCTTCAACTACACTGATGAAATAACCGGCTATGGCGGCACGGCTGAAGGCAAAGTGGTGTTAGTAGCCAGATAAGCGATATCGATTCAAAAGGAGCTGCAAAGTTTATTATTACTTTTATTTGCATATAGGATAAAAGGTAAGCCATTGCTAAGCAATAATTGGGTGCTAAATTGCATTCTAAATATAGTAAAGACAAGCTACGAAAGGCTGATATCATTACCATAAGAGCAAAGATTTTATTCACGCTTGCTGTTGCGTTAATGCTTTTCTCAGCAGTGCCTTTACGCGCCCAGTCAACAGGCCAGCAGTGCATGCTTGATATAAACTTTACCGGCAATGGAACAGTAGAAGTATACAATCTTACGTATTCTGATTACATATCTTCAAACTCAAGCTTCAACTTTACCTGCGGCACAAGCGTATACATATATGCGCAGACGCCAAATTTTGTCAGATGGCAGGGTATAGGCCCTGGTAGCTACTCCGGGACAAATCCTATTTGGCCAATTACATTGAATGGAAATATACAAGAGTCGGCGCTTTTTGTTGGAAACGAAACAACTACTACCTCCACCATACTTCAGGTAAACAACACAATTAGCGGCGAATGCTCTATTACGGGTTTGGTAAATAATTACGGAGAAATCAGTATTTACAATGCTACCTCGCCTGCTAATTATACATATGCTAATATGACACTTTACTATCCATGCGGCGATAACGTATTCATAAGCGCCATCTCCTCATATTTCAAGAACTGGACGTGCGAAGGGCGAGGCTGTTATCGCGGGCCGAAGAGGCTTACAAATTTCACTCTTAATTACAATGTTACAGAGATAGCAAACTATGAGTATTCTAGCTATACTACTTCGGTGCCTGGAATAAATGAATCAGGTAACTTGTCTAGCAATTCGTCCGGAATCCCTACAACCACGGCAAATTTTAGCTCAGGCATACCTACTACGGTTAAAGTCCAAGGTTCATCATCCGGCCCCCAAACAAACGAAAGACAAAAAACATTGCCACTGACTTACACCGTTATACTGATTATAGGCGTAGCCATACTGGCTATAGCTGCCGCTTATATATTGGCAAGGGTAATAAGGAGCAGGCAAGAAATGGGCAGCCTCCCTCCTGGGGAAAACGTCTAATCTGTTGGGGCCTTATTGGCTCCCATTCTGCTGCTTAGCCTTCTCAACGCGCCGTATTTTTGCTTGCTATCGAGTTTTGCATTTGAAATTATCTCGTTCATCGATTCGATGACAGAATCGTAAGCCTTTCTGTTTATCTCAAACGGAATTTTGTCCTTGCCTCCAAGATTGTATGCAAACGCAACAGGATCCCTCTGGGCAAGCTCCTTGTCGAATATGAGGCTTGCAATAAATGCCAATGACCTTAGCGTTGACCTTCCAACGCCTTTTATAAGGAGCAGCTCCTTGTAGTTTGAGGGCTTGAGCTCTCCTGCAGCCTTTATCAGCTCCATACCCTTCTTCCCTATGTCTATCTGCGGGTTTATCCAGTGGCGCCTAGGGTAGCTTGCCACATTCAGAATATTTTGGAAATCGGCGAGGGCCTCAACGCTGCCTTTTCTGGCCCAGCCATTCAGTTCATATGTCAGGTCTAGTGTACTTTTCCTCATATTAGCTGTTACCGTGCTGTGCGGCTCGTTCGATATGTCATTTTTATCAACGTAATCGCTGTTCCACTGGAAGCGCACTGCCATGGCGCTGTCTCGGCTCATCCCCTGTTGCACTACAGCCCACTTATCCTTTGTGAAAATAAACGTATGGTGGTATATGCCAAAGTTGTCATAAACCATGCTGCTGTCTATTTTTGCAGCAAGTCTGCTAAATTCTACCAATTCTTTATCAAGCGAGGGTATGTTAAGCAAATCTGTGCCTTGAGTTATCTCATAAGGAGTCTTTAGACCATACTTGCCCTTGCCTCCTGCTATGTAAATTTCACCAGATTCGTTCAAGACTTCTTTGAGTGCCGCCATAGTTACCGTAGTTGTACCGCTGCTATGCCAATCATATCCTATTGCGCAAGCAAGCGCCTGAAACCAGTTGGGATCGCTAATCCTTAAAAGCAGTTCATCAGCCCCATACTCATCGAGTATTACCTCACATATGGCCTTGCTTAGCTTTGCCATTCTGAAAAAAAGCCAGCGCGGTGCTTTGCCACCGTGCAAAGGCAATTTTGTTATAGAGCGCAACGCCGCCACCCTCCCATATATCCTATTCTGTATATTTAATATTTGGGATTTTCTGAGTTGCATGAAGGGGCAATGCAGTGCATAATCCGATTAGTTGGCTTTATTAGTCTTAAGGCCCAAATAATGATTGCGATACAATGGCAAACCAGGGAGCCGGAGGAGGTTGTGAATGCGGTGGCGCCTGCAGATGCGGTTGTGCAATAGGCTGCAGGTGTAGCGAAAGATGCGATTGCGGATGCACCTGTGGCGAGAGAAGGAAAGAACGGCACGGAGATCTTGCGTATTGACGATGATGCTGGGCATGAATTCCAAATCATTTGTCCTTGGCAACGGAATGCGGCTGTATTCCTACTATAGACAGGGCCTTGAAAGCATCGGAATTGCAGTCGGAGTTAGGTATGGCTCTATAGATGACGGCGAAAGGGTATCCGGGGCTGCGCATTATTTGGAGCACATGCTTTTCAAAGGCACAGCAAAAAGAAGCGCCCAGCAGATAAAGCGCGAGATAAGAGGGCTTGGCCTTTCATGGAATGCATTCACCACGTTTGAGACTACAGTATACTATATGCAAGGCTATTCTGTGTATCTTGACGATATGCTTGACATATTGTCAGATCTAATAGCCAATTCAACTCTTCCTGAGCGTGAGTTTGAGCTGGAGCGCGGTCCTGTAATAAATGAGAGCCTTATACACAAAGACAACCCAAGGTTCTTTTTTTATGACAATTTTGGGCGTGCGCTGTTCAGCAAGCACCCTGCCATGAGGCCTGTAGGCGGTTCGAAGGAGAGCATAAGCCGAATTACTAGGTCTGATCTCTTAAACATCTACAATTCTTATTACACTCCTGGAAATATGGTTATAGCATTGTATGGAAATGTTGATCCAGCTAAAGCTAGGGAAAAGGCCCAAAAGTATTTCGGCGGGTTTAGCAGAGCTTACAAAGAATTGAAGAGGCCTGTCGCACGTGAGGCGCAGGTTAAAAGGGAAATAGTGATCAAAAAGAAAAGCCTTAAGCAGGCGCGAATAGGCATAGGATTCAAGGCCCTGCCATGCCAAAACGCAACTAATGCCGAGACAGCAGGTATGATGGTGCTTAGCAAGATGCTCTCATACAGCCTGTTCGACGAAGTGCGCGACAAGAATGGGTTGTCATACGATCCTTCTGCGGACTACTATCCTTTCAGTACGTTCAGTTTCATAGGAGCACAGGCTGGCGTAGAGCCAAAAGACCTAGAGAGGGCAAAAAAGATAATCCTAAAAGAGTTCGCAAGGCTTGAGAGCGGGAAAATCAATGAGGACGAGGTAGAGCGCGTAAAGCGTAGCCTAAGCGCGCAGTACAAGATGCAGAGGGAGGACTCGCTGAGCATGGCCAATTCGATTGCATCATATTCCCTTATTGCCGGAGATTACAGGTTTGCAGAGAAGCTGCCTACGCTAATAGAAAGAGTCACTGCAAGAGAGATTAAAAAGTATGCGAAGCGCTATATAAAGGCAAGTAACTATAGCGCTGTGCTTCTAGTCCCATAAAGCCGAATTTGCGCTATGCAACCTTTGTCTCTGGCCCCCAGGTCAATTTAATCAGGCTGCTTTCTTTTCTGTTTCACCTGCATGTGTCTGTTTCTGAGCCGAAAGCACCTTTGTCAGAGCTTTGTCATACCGCATTATCTCTTCCACCTGCCTGCGCAGCTTTTCAGAGTAGTATTCGCTTGCGGGGTTTTCATCATTTTTCTTTTCGCTTTCCCTTATGTCCCTAATAAGGTCTGTGCATGCAACCCGTAGCTCTTCGTTGAATCCCTTGTCCTTTGCCAACAGCTCCACCGCATTGCTTGAAATATCCTGGTTTAGCAGTATTGATACCTTCTGCTCGAAGCTTCCTCCTGCAACTATTTTATACTGTACCTCTATCGGAAGTGGCCTACGGCTCAGCTCCTCAAGATCGTTGCGCTTTTGCACCTCCTTTGCCTGCTGCCTCTTGTATATCTTTAGCCCTATGCTTGCTGAGCCAAGTATCGGCCCCGACGCTCCTATAACAAAAGAGAACTTGCTGTTGCTGTATGAATACAGCCCGTATAGCGCCGAGGTGCCCAGAGCGCCACCCAGCAGCCACGCCATCAATGCCTTTGAATAGCCTGCATAATTGGCAGCCGTATAGCCCCTGTCTCGCAGTAAACCAATGATAGGCGCGGCGTTCCTTTGAGCTTTGCATTTTACTGCCCTTTTCCCATCTATTTTTGCAGGCGGGCCAAGCTCCCTCGACTTGCGTAACTTTAACGCCAATCCTTCCTCCACCTTACCACCGTTTCTGATATGCATATACATCTTTTTAAGTGTTATCTGCCAAAAGACCTTGCCACAAAAGCATTTGTGCAAATGCCCTGGCCCGAGCTGTTGCACGGCGTAAAGCTGGCCAAATCTAAATATTGGGAATCTCTGCGGCCCACAGAAGCTTTTTATATCTTTATTCCGAATAGATATGTGCTTATTTTCCCGCTATAACTGCAGATTGCAGGAGGGAATGAACCATGATCCAGAATTACGAGGCATTTTCAAAGTTTATTGCCGAGAACAAGGGCCAGAGGAAATTCAAGCAGAGCGTCGAGCTTGCAATCAACTTCAAGTCCATAGATTTCAGCAAGCAGGACAACAGGCTGAATATTGAGGTACTTCTTCCTAACGGCAAGGGCAAGGTGAGGAAGATAGGCCTGTTTGCAAGCGATAAGAACCTTATAGCCGAGGCCGAAAGGAATGGCATCGAAGTATTCAAAGACACAGACATACCTAGCATAGCCGCGGACAGCACAAAGATGAGCAACCTGCTCGTATATGAACTGGTCTCACAGCCAAATCTTATGCCTCTAATAGCTAAGAGCATGGGGCAGTTTTTAGGGCCTAGAAACAGAATGCCAAAGCCGCTTATAGGAAATGTAAATATAGCAAACCTAGTAAGCGAGCTTAACAGGAGGATAGTGCTTAGGAGCAAGGGCAAGTATCTGCCTACTGTACACTGCGTCATTGGCACGGAAGACATGGAGCCTGAAAAGCTAAGCGAGAATATAAGCGAGGTAATAAACGCCCTGACCAGAAAGCTTGGGCAGAACCATATAAAATCGGTCTATGTAAAGCTCACAATGAGCAAACCGATGAGGCTGATGTGATATTCATGCAGAAAAAGGAGAAAGTAGAATTTGTAAATAAGCTCAAAAAAGACCTGAAGAACTATAAGACCTGCGCTGTGATGGAAATAGGTTCTACTCCTGACAGGCTTGTGCAGAAAGTAAGGAACCAGCTTAAGCCAGAAGCCAAATTTGTAGTGGCAAGAAAAACCCTGCTAGTCAGGGCACTTTCGGAAGACCAGGCACTTAAGAAGCTTGTCGAGTATACCAATGGCAATGTAGCATTAATACTTACAAACAATGATCCAAGCGAATTAAATAAAGTAATATCAAGCAATAGGATAAAGCTCGCAGCGAAGCCTAATCAGATATCACCTGAGGACATTAACATAAGTGCCGGTGAGACCAGCATTGCTCCTGGCCAGGCGGTCACTGACCTGAAGGCTGCGGGCATAGACGTAAAGATAGACAAAGGCAAGGTCGTCATAGCGAAGAGCAAAGTCCTTGTAGCAAAAGGAGCGAGGGTAACTGTCCCTGTTTCAAAAGCGCTGAAGATGCTTGATATAATGCCTTTTGAGGCCAGCACAAAGCTAAGGGCAGCTCTCAGTGACAATCTGCTGTTTACAGAAAAGGCCCTAGGCGTAAACCGCGCGTTTGTAGAAGGCAACATAACTGCCGACTTCCTCAACGCGCAGGCTCTAAGCACTGCCATAGGCTTTGTTACACCATACAACGCGCCTTACCTGATAAAGAAGGCCTACATATCTGCAATAGGGCTTGGCGTTTCAAGGGGAATATACGAGCCAGAGATAATAGAAAAGCTGCTCGCCAAAGCAGTAATGGAGGCTGTGCAGGCCAGCAGGGTGGTAAAGACGGCTGAGACTGATGCAGCAAAGCCTGCAGGCAATGCAACTTGACAATCATGCTAAAGAGGAATGAAATAAATGGAGTACATATATGCAGCTCTCCTGCTCGATTCAGCAGGAAAGGAGATAAACGAACAAAATCTCGTAAGCGTAGTGAAGGCAGCAGGGTTAAACCCTGACGAGGCAATGGCCAGGTCGGTCGCAAGTTCGCTCAAGGGCGTAGACATAAAGGAGATAATAAAGAACGCCCAGAACTTCAGCGCCGCTGCTCCTGCAGCACAAGCTGCTCCTTCCGGCGGAGAGTCCAAGGCCAAGAAGGAGGAGGCTAAGGAGGAGAAAGTTAGCGAGGAAGAAGCTGCAGGCGGGCTTGCAAGCCTATTCGGCTGATTCCATTGCAACTGCAAGGGTTAAACTGATCATGCCTTAAGGTTAGGGTCAAGTATGCCCACCTTAACATATAAATATTTGTATTTAAAAATAAGATAAGGCGAAAATTATGCAGGTATATGTTGAAAAACCAAAATGCACAGGTTGCGCGCACTGCTTTGATGTCTGCCCGGTAGCAGTTTTCCAAATGCACGACCGTACTTCAAGCGACGTAAATTCCGATGCAGCGCCGCCAGAGTGGCAGTGGAAAGGATCCCATCTGCCTGAGGTTACCGAGAAGTGGTCAAATGTCCAGGATGGCCACCACCACTTTGCGGATAAGTTCGAGGGAGGCAGCGGTGGAATATCTGTAGCAGTAAACGGCCCATCATGCATACTATGCCAGGCGTGCCTGATAGAATGCGAGGGCGAATGCATAGTCATCACAGATGACAGCAGCAATGTCTACCATTCAATATACAAATAGGCTAGAAGGCATCAATGCCAGTAAAGGCGCATGAGCCTAACCTGGCAGCTACAAATAAATGGCATATGCGATGTGCTGCAATCCCGCAGTTTACTCTGTTGCTTATTAGTGCTTATTATCGATTATTGCTGCAGTATACTTTTCAAATACCAATGCATTTAAGCTGTCAATGGCTCTTGATATAGCTGCAATGACAAACAGCCATTGATGGCCTTGCCTTTACGACTTTACTTATCCTCACTATAATGTCCTTTTCACTTTCATATATCTGGTCTGCCTTTACCAAGAAACCATACTCCCCTTCGGTGATCGACACCTCCCTTATGGGCTCAAGTGCCAAAAGCTTTGCAGCTATCATGTGTGCATTTCCATTTAGCCTTGGCTTCACAAAAAAGTAGTGGCAGCCGCGACTAACTCTCCGTATTCCCTTCCCGACCATATCTCCACCAACTAATTAGCTTTTTTCGTCAACAGCTTTGTCCGCATACACAATTCTCCATGAGTTGTATCCGTCAGGTATCCACTTAACAGGCTTTTTCTCGTCATCACTGCCGTACCTCCTAACGTTCCTTCCCTCCTTATTCAAGAAACCGAGTATGTCCATTTATCCACCAATAAGAGCCATTAGTTAGCATTGTTCTTTGAAATGGGATTCGGGGGCAGATAAGCATATCTTTCCATTCTTGTGGGGTATAGAATGGTCAGCAATAAAAAAGAAGTTCCGATGCCTTTTGTCCAACTCTATCCACCGAACCCCAAATAGTATTATGAACAACCTTTTATTTAAAAATTGACTGATAAACGTTGCATAATACAAATTTAATAATTATAATCAAAATTAATTTT
>JAVZPV010000020.1:0-11299 GCA_038881385.1 Candidatus Micrarchaeaceae archaeon
ACTCCCAATCCCGAAAGGGGACCGGTTGGCCTGTCGCATCATCTATAGTCAGCTCTTGAGATTCTGTGAATTCAAGACCGGCGCAGTACCGGATTGTGCCACCCTGGCATTTGCTAATATATGTGCATGAGTCCATAAATACATTTGCGTGAATTAACTGGCTTTTTGCCTGCCAGGCGCAGGCAGGTGCAGTATGCAATATAAATGGTGAGAGAAGGCTAAAGCGTAGGCCTGACAAACCTTATAAAAGTTATACGACAAAGGTTTTACATGGCAAGCGAGAATGGCATCAGGGTCAAAAACAAGGAAGAAAGGCTGCTGGTACTTGCTGTAGACATAGACAATGACCTGTATAGGAAGACAAGGATAAGCGGGCCACTGCTTGGGAAGGTGCAAAACCTGAATGGAGCCACGCAGCTTGCACTGGCTGATCCCGAGGACACAGACGCAAACACGATGTTTGAGGCCGTCAAGCTTTACGACCAGCTTAAGGAGGATGGCTACCAGGTCAACATTGCCACTGTGACTGGCTCTGAAGGCGAGGGCTACAATGCAGATATGGAGATCTCAAGGCAGCTCGACCTTGTCCTAGAGCAGTATAAGGTCGATTCCTGCGTTTTTGTCAGTGACGGGGCGAGCGACGAGCGCGTGATACCTATTGTGCAGTCTAGAGTCAAGATAAACAGCGTGAAGGTTGTAACAATTAAGCAGGCAAAGGGGCTTGAAAACACCTATTTCACAGTTCTTGAGAAGCTGAAGGAGCCGCACTATGCAAGGATAGTGTTCGGCCTGCCTGCCGTGCTAATACTCCTTTTTGCAGTAAGCTACATATTGGGGGCCGGATGGGAGCCGCCTGCTGCGCTCATAGGCCTATACCTGCTTATAAAAGGGTTTGGGCTTGAAGACGGATTCATACGCTCATTCAGGGGCTTCGGGTTCAGCATAGACAAGATGAGCTTTGTATTTTATCTAGCGTCCATCATATTCCTTATAGCGGCGCTTTTCATAGCCTACGGAAGTTACTCAAGCGAATACGGCTCTACCGGAAACCAGCTAGGCTCTTACGCTTACGGGATAGAGGGCTTCCTTATACTCATTCCGCTCATACTGATACTTTTCCTTGTGGGGAGGATGATAGACACAAGGGGCAGCCGTTACATATTCAGAAACTTCAAATACGGCATATACATAGGCTCCTCTATAATCTTCTGGGTGCTCTCGCTTTCTTTCGTAGCCTGGATAATAGGGCAGATATATTTCAGCCAGCTCATAGACTTCACCGTAATAGCGATTTTAATAGGAGTGCTGATTTCCACGGTTGCAAGTATGCTGCGCAGGAGGGCTTTGCAGCAGAAAAGGCTCAACGGCAAGATGGTCGTAAATGAGCTTGGGGCTTTGATAGGCAAGGTTGCTGGCCTTAACCTGAAGGCCGGCAGGTTCACCGTCAATACAAGCTTTGGCAATCCAGTGTCGTACAGCATCGACAGGATAATAGACATATCAGACAAGGTAGTGATAAAGTAATTTGGGAAAGTGAAAGTAATGCTATGAATAGGAGACCGGCAGTATCGGGCCTCTTTTATCCTTCAGACCCCGCTGAGCTGGCACAATGTGTCGAGAACATGGTTAAGGGGGCTGACAACGGAGCAAATTATGGAAAAATAGTCTCCTGCGTTGCGCCCCATGCAGGCTATGTTTATTCAGGCAGCGTAGCTGCGCGCACATATGCGGCTTTGAAGCGCATGGATGGCCTAGGCAGCATTGACACTTTTGTCGTCATCGGTCCCAACCATACAGGCCTTGGCTATCCGATATCCGTTTCAGTAGCGGAGTCGTGGGCCACGCCTTTGGGCAAGGTTCGCAATGACGTGGAATTTGCAGAGTTTGTCTCGGGCGAAGGCGGCATAGCGCTTGACGAGAGCGCGCATAGATCTGAGCATTCTGTCGAGGTGCAGCTGCCTTTTCTTCAGGTTATAGCGGAGAGATTTAACTGCGTTTTTGTCTGCATGGGAGACCAATCATACGGCTCATGCAAACTGCTTGAAAGGTCTGTTTCAAAGGCTGCAGAGGCCCTCCGAAGGCGCATTCTGGTAATTGCGAGCTCCGATTTTAACCACTATGAGAGCATCGAGATCGCAAAGCGCAAGGACCTGCCCGCTATAAAGCTCTTGGAAAGGCTTGACGCAATTGGGTTCCATCGCACCATAGAGGCGAGTGACGACAGCGCATGCGGCTACGGGCCTGTTACTGTCGCTGCGCTGTATGCGAAACGGCATGGCGCAGAAAATGGGAAACTGCTTGAGTATTCCACTTCAGGCAGCGTAACAGGCGACTACAGCTCTGTAGTAGCGTACTCAAGCATAGTGTTCTTTTGATGAACTTTGATGGATATTAGAGCGGCGTAATGGCAATGGCATTTTGGCACATAATTTGTGCTTTATTTTATGGCAGGCGCATATTCCGCTTAAATGCAGCAGTTCATTTTGCAGTTACCGGCTCGCCCTGCTCGTATATTATTTTGCTGCCCTCGTCTTCGAAGCCGAACTTCAGTGGCCTGAGTTCTGGAAGGGCCTCTATGATCCTCCCATGTTTCTCAGGCTGTGCGAAAAACAGGAAAAATCCGCCGCCGCCTGCGCCGATTATCTTTCCGCCCTCGGCGCCGTTTTGAATTGCGGTGTTGTACAGCCTGTCTATATATGCGTTGCTTATCCCTTCGCCCAACGTCTTTTTAAGCATCCAGTTCTCATGCAGCAGCTTGCCCGTTTCCTGCCATCTTCCCTCTTCGAATGCCTTTGCCTGCATATAGGCCAGCTCAGCCATCCTTTTATAAGAGCTGGCATTGTTGCCAACGCTGTTTGCCTGAACCTTGTGTATCTCTGAGGATGACCTTTCTTTGCCTATATACATAAGCATAAGGTGCTTCTGCAGTTCCTCGCGGTCCTTTAAGCTTAATTGCAGCCTCTTTACCTCTGTAGTATCATCCTTATTGAATTCCATCAGCAGGAGGCCCCCATATGCCGCTACATATTGGTCTTGTTTTCCTCCTGCTTCCTTAAGCACGTTTCTTTCTATGTGGATCGCCTTTTCGGCGAGGTCCTTCGGCGAAGCCTTTTCGCCTTTGTATGCATAAAGCGCATTGAGAAGGCCCACTGCAAAGGAACTGCTTGAGCCGAGCCCTGTGCCTTTTGCCGGCGCGTCAGCAAGGGTGCTTATCTCTATCCCTTTTGTTATTCCGAGGTACCTGAGGCATTCCCTGGCCGAAGGATGCTGTATTTCGTCAAGATTTGTGACGTCATTCTCTATTTTTGAATAGTGCATCTTTATGCTATTCTCATTAAAGCTTTCGGCTACGATTATGTAAACGTACTGGTTTATCGAAGCGCTTACAACAGCTCCGCCTCCGTAATTCCTGTAGTAATCAGGTATATCAGTGCCGCCGCCGGCAAAGCTCATCCTGAAAGGCGTCCTTGTTATAACAACCCTTTTTTCTCCAGCCATTTTATCGCGTTTATCCTGTTTTATCTTTATAGCAAAGCGCGCGTTTGGCAACGCATTGCCTTGCGGCATAGAGTAGCCTTTTGCAGTATAGATTTAGTATAAATTTGTAACATATAAATATATCATATTTTGCCCTGTTTTTAGAATTTGAATTTTTTATAATGGAGGCGATGTCTAAGTATCTATAAGGTCCTCCACTATCTTTGACATCAGATGCCCTATTGCCATGTGTATCTCCTGTATTATTGGCGTGCTTGCGCTTTCAACTCTTATAATTCTGTCTGCATTTCCACGCAGCTTTCCTGCGGTCTTCCCTGTAAGAACTATTGTAAAGCATCCTAGCTTGTTTGCTTCTTCTATTCCTTTAAGCACGTTGACCGCTTTGCCGCTCGTAGAGATTCCTATAACCACGTCGTTCTCCTTTGCGAGGCCGCGTACCTGCCTTGAGAACACTTCCTCAAAGCTGAAATCATTGGCAATTGCGGTTATAGCCGGCGTGCTTGCAGTAAGCGCAACGGCAGCAAGGGGCCGCCTGCCTCTCCTGTCACAATAGCATGAGAACTCCTCTGCTATGTGCTGCGCATCTGCTGCGCTACCTCCGTTTCCGAATATTATTAGGGTGCCGCCTTTGTTTATAAGCCTGTCAGCGACTTCAAGGCTTATTTCGTATATCTCTTCTGCATTTACCATTTGCCTTAGTTTCGCACCCTCCTCGAGGTAAGACTTTATCTGGTCTTTGTCCATTTCGTCACACTGCCATTTCGTCACACTGCGGCATGGTCAAGTTCGTTTAATAATCTTTCGTACCTTAATATAAATGTTTTATTTTAAATTTTTAATGTAAATGTGTTATTATGGGTAGCGTTAAGGCTTTTCCTAAGTCTGCGATCATAATAGCTGGGGGCGAGGGAACACGGCTTAGGCCGCTGACTCTGGAAACTCCGAAGCCGCTCGTGCCGCTGTTTGGGAAGCCGGTTATACAGTACATAATTGAGGAGCTTGATAGGCAGGGTGTCAAAGAGGCGATCCTTGCTATAGGCTACAAGGCCGAAAAAATACAGGAGTACTTTGAGGAGCACAAAGACTCTATACCGCTTAGCATATCATACAGCTTGGAGAAGGAAAAGCTGGACACTGGCGGGGCGCTGAAGCTAGCCTTGAAGCAGGCGCATAGTGGAAGGGACTTTTTCGTAATCAATGGGGACAGCCTATTCAAGATGGACCTCGCCGGAATGTACCGTAGGCACAAGGCCAACAATGCAGTCATTACTATTGCGGTTATTGAAGCAACTGAGGTAAGTGGATCAGGTGTTGTAAAGATTAATGGCGAGAAAGTAGAGTCCTTTGTGGAAAAGCCTGATCCGAAAAAGGCGCAAAGCCATTTCATAAACTGCGGCATATACGTAGTAAGCAGGGAAATAGAGGGCTTCTTCCCTGCAAAAGACTCGTTTTCGCTGGAGCGCGATGTTTTTGAGAAGCTGGCCGCCAAAGGTGCGATTTATGCGTACCGTGCAAATGTCTTTTATACAGTAAACAACCATGAGCAATATGAGGAAGCTAAAGAAGCGATAAGGCAGCACAAGTTATGGTAGATGAATAGTGGATGGCAGGAAAAAAAGTTGCGCTACTGGGAATGGACATAAACTTTGACAGGAGCACAGGGGCAGGAGTCGCTTCCTATATGTATGAACTAGCAAACATCCTCAAGCGGCTGGGCCCAGAGTCAGGATTCGACGTAGAGGTAAGGCCTTACAGGCGCGGCTCCTCCGAGCTTGCCGATTTCATAGGCCTTGTTCTGAGCAATGCCACAAAAAGCTACAGGGAATATGACATAGTGCACAATCTTGACGTTAAGCCGATACTGCCTTTAAACAGGGGCAGGGCAGAATTTGTGGCCACCGCCCATGACTACCAGCCTCTTCTTGCGCCTGAGCTTGATTCAGACATGCAGGGCAGCCTGAAATCAAAGGCAAAGCTGGTTCTCTGGATCAGGTACAGCCTTAAGCTTACGCTTTATGCGGACTACATAATAGCAAGGTCCACCATGACAAAGGATGACGCAGTAAGGCTTGGTTTTGACAGGGACAGAATCTTCGTTGTAGGCGGAGCAGTTGACAAAAGGTACAGGGCGCCTCTGCCTGCAAAGAAAAACAGAAACAGGTTTGTCGTCGGATACATAGGCGCGTTCAGGGCAAGGAAGAATGTTGCGTTTGCTGTCAGGGCCTTCAACGAGCTAAGCGATAAGGGAATTTTCTTTGACCTTTGGGGCAAGCCAGCATACGAATATGACGCAATAAGGCAGGCGGCCACGAATCCGAATATCTCATTCAAGGGATTCGCCCCTGAAGGCAAGCTTGTAAGCATATACGATTCCTTCGACGCCTTTGTTTTTCCAAGTCTTTACGAGGGCCTTTGCCTGCCGATACTTGAGGCGCAGGCCCGCGGCCTTCCGGTCATTATATGCAAGGAGGGCAGGATTCCCGAGGAAACAAGAAGATACTGCCTGGTTGCGAAGGACGAGGATGAAATGGCTGGCATAATAATGCGGCTTAAGAATGAGGGCTATGACCCAAAGCTCAGGAAAAAGGCAATGGCCTATGCAAGAAGCTTCACGTGGGAGAAAACGGCAAAGGAAACCCTGGAAGTCTACGAAAAGATATTATCTTGAAGAAGGTTGCGGCCCCTTGCTGCCGGCTTTATTCCGAAATATCCTAGTAGCGTAGGAGCCACGTCGAATACCGTGGCGCCGGATATGCTGAGCCTGGCCGAATTTGAATAATAGCCTATTATTCCGTTCCTTATGTGGTCCCCGCTCTTCGCGTGCTCCGGAGCCATAAGCAGGGTATTCGGAGAGTAGTTGAATATATCTATGGTATAGCCGCGCTCGGCCTCGATAAAAAGGTCAGGGTATATGAACTTGTCCGTGCCCCCGTAATACTCCTCTCCGTCTCTGAAGCCCGCAATTATGCGTTTTCCGCCGGCACGCTCCTGGCTCAGCCCTTTTTTAATCTCTTCGATAAGCCTCTGCTTCTCCGATTCGGTTACCGCAGGTGTTGCGAAGCGTCTATCATTTATCCATAGCATTGCGAACGGGCCATTGGAAACCTCGGCAAAGGCCTTGGTCTTTTTCATATCAAAGTCGAAGAGGTGGAGGCGCGTATATTCGCCTGGCGATGCTTTTGAGAGCACGCTCCCGACGATCTTGTTTGTGGCCCTTTTGATGGCATAAGGCATCTTGTCGTAAGTTTTCCTGAGGCCGCTCCTCATGAGCCTCTCCCTGACTTTGTAAAGGCTTTGGCCTGAAGGCGCCTTTCCCGAAATGCTTTTTTGCACTGATTCCTTAAGGGCCAGATAGCCTTTCTTTATCAGCCATGCGTTAAGCAGGAATTTCTCTGAAATCGGCTGAGCTCCGTGGTCAGACACTATGACCATCAGCGCGTCCTCGGTTTCAACCCTTTTTTCTATGTAGCCCACAAACTTTGCTATCTCAACATATACAGGAAGTATATATTCCCACCTTTCCTTCCTGCCAAGGGTAAAGTGCTGTATCCTGTCAGTCTCGGTAAAGCAGACATAAACAAAGTCGTAGTCTCCTTTCTCAATAAGCTCCTTTGCTATGCTGCTCCTTTTTTCAACGCTCTTCACGTAAATCTTTGAGGCCTCGGCAAAGCTTATGCGGCCTTCTGACATGTCCTTTTCGATCTCAGGCTCTCCGTCGAACCCGCACTTCTTCATCAAAGACCTGAGCTTCTCGCTGCTTGCCCTTGACCTGAGCGGAAAGCCAGTTATTATGTCTACATCATAGTCGTCTGGCAGCATTATGTTTGTTGCGGGGGTTATCACAAGGGATTTAAGGCCTTCTTCTGCAAACTCCTTCCAAAATGGCGGGTAAGCTTTTGAGTCGTAATAGACGATGTCTTTGACGTAATCCCTCTTTATTACGAAAAAGTCCGGCGTTCCATGCTCTCCAGGATGCAGGCCGGTGTATATGGTGGGCCATGCCGAACCGGTCATCGGAGGAAGGACAGACTCAAGGTCGCCTAGCCTGCCCGAATCGATGAGCTTCTTGAAAGGCTCCATTCCTTCCATGCCTTCCAGCTCCTTAAGCAGCCATAACGGAGCGGCGTCTATGCCTATCAGGTAAAGCCTTTTCTTTGCTGTTCTTTGTGCCATACTGCAGCCTCATTTTATTATACCTATGCCTGCGAATTCCCTATTGCTATAGAGGACGAACCTTCCCAGTTCCATGGTCCTGCTGAAAGGCTCGGCCGCTATCTCTTTGCCTAAAGAGAGCCTCACGTTCGCAGCGTTGAGCGGCTTTATCTCTGTGCGCTTTTCGGCGCTGCCGCTAGTAGTGTCTATGCATGATTTTATCTCCAGGCTTGCTGGTATCTCAATGCCATTGAACCTTATGGCTTCATTTCCCATCGGCTCCGAAACGAAGAAGACCAGCGCGTCGAACTCGTCATTAGCCTGCAGCTTTTCTGCTTTGCCGCACAACACGCTGCCGCGCACGTCTTCTTTTATTTCCCTGCTGAGCTCTATTGCAACATTCTCGTTTGCCGCCGCCTTCTTGGCTTTTGCGCCTTTGACAAAAAGCGACTTTACCATGTACTCAGAATCGCCTGGGACAATCCTCACTGCATCATTCGCCTTTACAGTGCCGCATATAACCTTGCCTATTATGGCCTTCCCGCTGGATTGCGGAAGCGCGCCCTGGAGCGAGATTCTGAGCTTCCTGCCTTGCACAGCCTTTCCACCGTGCCTGGTCATCCTGTACATTTCATCGAGAAGGCTGCTTCCAGAATACCATTTCATTTTTCCAGAGGCTTTCGCAAGGTTGTCTGAGTTGTATGCTGAGATCGGTATGAAGCCAAGGCTTTGGCTGCCAAAGCCTATCTTACCTAAAAATGCCAGCAGCTCCTGCCTGATAGATTCGAACCGCTCCTTGCTGTAACCTACAGTGTCCATTTTGTTTACAGCGACAAGGATCTTGCGTATGCCCATCATCTTTGCAAGGAACAGATGCCTTTTGGTCTGGTCTTTTATGCCCTCGTCCGGCTTTGCCGATACAAGAAGCAGGGCAAAGCTTGCATATGAAGCGCCGCTCATCATATTGCTTATCAGCTCCTCATGGCCCGGCACATCTATCAGCTCGAATGCGGCGTCACGGTACTTTATCTGCGCCCTGGTAGTGTCTATAGTCATCTCGCCTTCCCGCTCCTCTTCAAAGCTGTCGAGTATGTAGCCTGGCTCGAACTTCCTGCCGAGCTTTTCGCTTATTCTCTTTGCATCCCTTATCCTTTCTTCTGTAACCGAATTTGTGGCTATAAGCAAGTTTCCCATTAGAGTCGATTTGCCATGATCCTTGTGGCCCAGCAGCGTTACCCTGTTGACTAGCATGTCCTGTCACATATAGCCAAGGCTCCTTAGCCTTTCCATAACGTATGCCTTCTCCTTGTCCTGGTCCCTGCCGCCCCTTTCCTCTGTCGATGTTGTTTCCAGCTCCTTTATTATCGCGTCTATCGACTTCGCATTTGACTTTACCTTTGAGGTGCAGTGGGTGCATCCAAGGCTCCTGTACCTGTAGCCGTTCCTCGAGTAATAGAGAGGGTTTATTGGTATTTTTTCGCGCTTTGCATAGGTCCAAACGTCAATCTCATTCCAGTCAAGCAGAGGGTGGACCCTTACATGCCCTTTTGTGTCTTCCTTCGAGGCGTAATCATCCCACATCTCGGCACGCTGGTTCTTGTAGTCCCACCTAAAGTCCTGATCCCTAGGCGAAACGTACCTTTCCTTTGCGCGTATGCCGTGCTCGTCACGCCTTATTGAGACTATCAAGGCATCAAAGCCGCGCTCGGCCATCAGCTTTTTCAGAGCTACAGTCTTGTTCTCGCCGCAGCAAGAGAAGCCAGACATCTCCTCCTTTATCTCGCTTTTTGCCACTATAAGGTCGAGCTTCCATTTCTTTGCCAAGAACTCCCTGAACGCATAGGTTTCCGGAAAATCGATTCCATTGTCTATGTGTATTACCGGAAACGGCACCCTGCCAAGGAAAGCCTTCCTTGCAAGCGCAAGCATGGTCGTGCTGTCTTTGCCCATGCTCCACAGGGCAGCCACGTTCTTGAATCTGGACATCGCCTCGCGTATTATGAATATGCTTCTCTCCTCAAGCTCGTCAAGG
The DNA here is from genome assembly GCA_038881385.1 of Candidatus Micrarchaeaceae archaeon. Classification (GTDB taxonomy): domain Archaea; phylum Micrarchaeota; class Micrarchaeia; order Micrarchaeales; family CABMGC01; genus JAKAVK01. The sequence continues at coordinate 9,683 of JAVZPV010000020.1, forward strand.
TTCTGCTTTATCATGCAAATCACTATTTGTTAAGGCTAAGAAGGCCCCTCAGGTATATTGTAGTGCCCTCTATGCCTCCGCCCTTTTTCATAAATATCGGCACCTTTGCAAGAAGCCTTTCCTTCGAATCGTAGATCTCTGCAAAAGCTTCCCTCAGGTCGTCCTTTTTTGAAAGCTTGCCCTTAGCAAAGACAATGTTGTAGAATTTAGCCTTGCTCCTCTTAAGCGCAGAGCTGAATTCCTTCCAGTTTTTCTCGCTTGGATCCTCAAGCAGCTTTGCAGCAACTTCTCTAAAGTTATCATTTGCCATTTGCATCATCTTAAGCGTATCCCAATGCCTTAAGCTTCTCCATCACGCCGCTTTTTCCGCTTCCCTTGCCGCTTTCAAGCTCAGCCAGTGTTTCCCGCAGTATGTATGTGGCGTAATCAGAAACAGAGGAGAATCCCGTAGACTTTATTTTCCTCTTTATCTTATCGAAAAGCGGCTGCGGTATAGTTATTGTTGTATATTTCCTCGGTGCATCCTTCCTCTGGGCCATTGTACCACATGTATTTTAATGTATTTTAATGTTATAACATTATAATGCATATGGATATATATACCTTTGCTGTACGCTGCGTTTGGCCCAGACCATAACATGCTGCACGCCGCATTTGAAGCGGTTTTGCGGTTTGTTGCCTATTGCTAGCCTGTCGGCTCCTGCATGCTGTAAAGCAGTGCTGGCTTTATGTGGTAGTTTGGTATGGGAACATACCTAAGGTCTATCTCATGATTGTCGGTGAAGAAAAGGCGGTCCTCGCCCGCCTGGCCTTCGGCTCTGAAGGCGTAATCGAGGGGCGCCTTTACGTAGCACAGACCGAGGCCGGAATAGGCGCGTTTAAGCTCGAACGGCTTTGCCGACCTTAATTCATCGTCAGTATAGCTGTCCTTATTTGCTTTTTTACAATGTTCCATACATGGCCGCTGTTTGTGTCTATAACGCGGTAGTTTCCAGTAAAGGAGAGACAGCGCTGCTCTGCCTCATTTACAAAATCTGCGATGCGGTTTGGATGGGTTATGCATATGTCAGAATCAAGCCAGAACGTATAAACGTATTTTTCATCTGGAAACATGCTCCTAAGTTGGTTTATGCATTTCTGCCTGCCCAGCTTTATTCACGTGCCTGACTGGGCATTGAGCACAAACTTGCGCCTAAGCGCTATAGAAACAGCCATTAGGTCCATAACGCTCTTTGGCACAGACCTCATATCATGAGTATGAATCGATGCGATGAAACACTCTGCTGGATTATCCATTTCTGCGCATCATTAGCAATTCTTCGGCCACGTGGCCTTTTTGCTGATCGGAATATTTGAAGCGTGCTTTTTTAATATTTACCTGGAGTGCTGGGCAGGCAGAGCTAAAGGGCCTATTTGCAGGCAATTTAGGCCTGCATGGGCCCCCTCGCCTTAACGGCACTCAGCTAATCATTCCGCCTTCCTTGGTATAAAGTACCATATCCTTTTCCTTTTTTTGCAGCTGATTTGCCCTGTTTCCGTATATGGCCTTTATGCCTTTCTGCATTGCGAGCTCGACCAGCCTCTGTGTTATTACGCCGTCAAGGACAATCGCGTATG
>JAVZPV010000021.1:0-11202 GCA_038881385.1 Candidatus Micrarchaeaceae archaeon
GTCCCATCCTATCTCCAGCGTGTCCTCTATAGTGCGCCTTTCGTAGAATCCCTGACCTATGAAGCGTGCTTCAAACTCGTCTCCGAACTTGAGGTATGCTTTGTCTTCGTCGCTGAGCGCCTCTGCGCCTACTATTGCACTGAGGCTCTTTGCATCCTGCGCCTTCGAGTACATAGTGTACAGCTGGTTTGCTACGCCGCTGTGGTCTTCTCTAGTCTTTCCAGCTCCTATACCGTTGTTCATAAGCCTTGAGAGGGATCCGAGCGGCTGTATCGGCGGATAAATGCCCTTGTTCATAAGGTCGCGGCTTAGGTTGATCTGCCCTTCAGTTATATAGCCGGTAAGGTCAGGTATCGGATGTGTCACATCGTCGCTTGGCATCGTCAGCACATCAAGCTGCGTTATGCTCCCCTTCTTTCCCCTGATTATTCCTGCCCTCTCGTATATACTTGCAAAATCGGTATACATATACCCAGGATATCCCCTCCTGCCCGGCACCTCCTCCCTAGCACTCGAGAGCTCCCTTAACGCCTCTGCATAGTTGGTCATGTCATTAAGTATTACAAGGACATGCATGCCCCTTTCATATGCCAAGTACTCTGCAGTTGTAAGGGCAAGCCTCGGGGTCAGGATCCTTTCTATGCTCGGATCATCTGCAAGGTTGATAAAGGCCACGGTCCTTTTTAGGGCCCCTGTCTTCCTAAATTCATCTATGAAATACGAGGCGTCATCATAAGTTATGCCTATGCCTGCGAATACCACAGCAAAGCCCTCGCTGCTGTTCTTCACGTTTGCCTGCCTTGTTACCTGCGCGGCAAGCTGGTTGTGCGGCAGGCCAGAGGCTGAGAATATCGGCAGCTTTTGCCCCCTTACAAGAGTGTCAAGGCCGTCTATTGCTGACACGCCTGTTTCTATGAACTCGCTTGGCTTCTCCCTCGCTGTGGGGTTTATGGGCGCCCCGTTTATATCCCTTTTTTCTTCTGCAGCGATCTCGGCGCTGGTATCCCTAGGCTTCCCCTGCCCATTGAAAACCCTGCCGAGCATGTTTTCGCTCACGCCTACGTTAAATGTCTCGCCAAGGAAGCTTACCGAGGTTGTGTCTACGTTAATGCCGTCAGTAGGGCCGAAAACCTGCACCACCGCGTATTTGTCGCTTGTTTCGAGCACCTGCCCGAATCTTATGTCGCCGTTAGTGGTCCTTATCCTTACGACCTCGTTGTACTGTGCGTTCCTGGTCTTGCCGACCACGATGAGCGGCCCTGCAACGCTTTCTATAGTGCTATAATCTATCTCGAATCTCATAGTATCATGCCTTTTCCTCTTCAACGCTTGCCTGGTATCCCTTCAAAAGGGCGTTAAACTCGGAGTTTATCGCATCCTTTACGCGCCTTTCCTCCTTCTCAATGTCCTGCTCCTTGGCGCTTTTCAGCCTCCCTATTTCTTCCCTCACTTTCATCTTAGTAATCTTGCCAGCCTCGATCTGGTGCGCAACAGCCTCTTTAGCCTTTGCGCCGAAATAAAGGATCAGTGAGAGCATCATCTTCTGCTTTGCCAGGCTTGTATAAGTGTCTATCTCATCGTAAGCATTCTGCCTCAGGAAGTCTTCCCTTATCATCCTGCCTACCTCGAGCACAACCTTCTCATTGTCAGGAAGTGCGTCAGCACCTACAAGCTGCACTATGTCTTTCAGTTCGGCCTCCCTTTGCAGTATCCTCATCGCCTCGGCCCTGTCCTTTACAAAACTCTCGCTTACGTTTTTCACATACCAATCCTTGAGGGCGTCAAGGTAAAGTGAATAGCTGTTGAGCCAGTTGACAGAAGGGTAGTGCCTTGCAGAGGCGAGGGCCACATCAAGCGCCCAGAAGGTCTTGACCACCCTAAGCGTTCCCTGCGATACTGGCTCAGAAATGTCTCCGCCTGCAGGCGATACCGCCCCTATTATTGTTACGGATCCCACCCTGCCGTTGAGCGATTCTACCTTGCCGCTTCTCTCATAGTACTCAGCAAGCCTCTTTGATAAGTAAGCAGGGTATCCCTCTTCACCAGGCATCTCCTCAAGCCTTGCAGAGATCTCCCTCATCGCCTCGGCCCATCTTGAGGTTGAGTCAGCCATTATAGCAACGCTGTATCCCATGTCCCTGAAATATTCTGCAATAGTTATTCCTGTATAAATGCTTGCCTCCCTTGCTGCTACAGGCATATTGCTTGTGTTTGCGACAAGAACAGTCCTTTCCATCAGGGGCCTCTTGGTCTTCGGATCCATGAGCTCAGGAAACTCGACCAGAACATCGGTCATCTCATTGCCCCTCTCGCCGCACCCAACGTAAATTACTATGTCAGCATCTGCAAATTTCGCTATCTGCTGCTGTATTACTGTTTTGCCGCTCCCGAAAGGCCCCGGAACAGCGGCGCTCCCCCCTTTTGCCACAGGGAAGAAGGTATCCAATACCCGCTGGCCGGTTACAAGCGGCTCCTCGGACCTGAACTTCCTTCTGAAAGGCGAGGACTTCCTTACAGGGCGCTTCTGCATCAGCTTTATTTCGGTCTCCTTGCCGTTTTTTGTAACCTTTGCAATAGTGTCGTCAACAGAGAAACTGCCGTCCTTAAGGCCGGAAATCTTTCCCTCTACGCCGTAAGGGACCATTATATAATGCTTCAGCTGCTCAGTCTCCTGCACATAACCCAAGATGGAGCCAGGGCCTACCTGGTCGCCGTTCTTCAGCTTCTTTTCGGCAACAAACTTCCATTTTTTCTTCCTGTCCAGCGGGTCAGCGCTAACCCCCCTTCCTATGAAGGCCCCTGTCTTGGACCTTATCACAGACAGCGGCCTCTGTATTCCGTCGTAAACATTGTTAAGTATGCCAGGGCCAAGCTCCACCATCAGCGGCACGCCAGAAGATTCCACAGGCTCTCCAGGGCTTATGCCTGTCGTGTCTTCGTACACCTGTATTATGGCCTTCTCGCCTTTCAGCTGTATTATCTCGCCCACAAGGCCGAGCTTGCCGACCCTTACCACGTCATACATTTTTGAGCCAAGCATGTCATCCGCTACTACCAGCGGACCTGAGATCCTTTGTATAATGCCCATTCGCTTCACCAATTACCATTAAATATCTTAGTTATGTCAATCCCTATTGCCCTCATTATCAGGCTCCTGAGCGTGTCCTCCTCGTTTATCCCTTCATTCGGCTCAGGCACCTGCACCACAAGTGGAAGTATGCTGCTTTCCATGGCATCGTGCAGCCTTCTGTCCTTGACAAGCTTCTTTACAGAGGAGCTTACTATTATTATGCCGATGCTGTCCTTCGCAAGGAGCTCCCTAAGGCGTGATTCAGCCTCCTGTGTGTCAGCTACCACATACGATTCGGTTATGCCAGCCAGCCTGAAGCCTAGGCTAAGCTGCTGGTTGCCAACAAGGGCTATCCTGTACTGCTTGTCTACTCCTTCTTCCAAATTATCAACCTTTCCATTTCCTCCTTGCTCAGGCCGTAGATCCTGCTGCTGATAAGTATCCTTAGCGTAAAAACCTCTATCTCCTTGAGGTATGCGTATACAAGTATTGCGCCGAAAGAGAGTATGCTGTGCCTCAGCAGCCTAAGGCTCTCGTTAAAAATCGAGTTCTTCATGCCTATCTCAAATATCAGGAGCTGCTTCATCTTGCTGTTTTTATATACCTCTATAGCATTCCTTAGGTCATATGCCTTTACCTGCGAGACCATTGACTCTATGTCCTTCGACCCGTTGTACAGCTGCTCCAGCTCCGCCGTGTTTATCCTGCCGTGCGATATTATGCTTGCGGAAACGTCTGAGAACTTTAGGCCTGCCCGCTTCGCTTTTATAAGCACAAGAAGGTTTCTCATGTCTATATCCATCTTTAGTATCTGAGCAGGCTCGTTGTGTATTATCCTTAGCCCTATTATGGTTTTGCCCAGCTCCCTGTAATAGCTCCTGTCAATTGCGGCTGCTGCCTCGAGCGCACTCCTGCCCTTTTTATACGCATTCAGCCCATCCTGTAGTATTGGCAGGTAAGTCGAGTTAATCATGAACTTGTTCATCATGCCTTCCACAGAGTCTTCCCTCATCGCATCCTTTATCGCTGCGGCGTTGTACCGGCCGAAGTCTATTATGTATCTTGCTATCGAGTCATAGTCAGCCTTCCTCTCCTTTGCCTCTATCGCTATCTTTATGTTGTAAAGGCCCCATTTTCCTACAATGGCGCGTATAAGGTTCCTTTCAGTAGTAGGCGTTATCTGAACCAGCTTGCCTGTATTTCTGGCAAGGTTCCTGCTCAGCGCGAAGTCTACAAGCTCGTTCTTTATCGAGAGGCCGCCAAAGCTCTCCAAATCCTCCTTATAGTCGCCCTGGAAGAGCAGGGCCACCATCGAGCCTACGTCCTTTGCATTCATTATCTCACGCATGGCCTTGTCCTTAACCAAGTTGGCCTCCATAGCCTTGACTCTGGCGCTTGAATAGCCGTAATGCGTAGCTGCGTCTATGCCGGATCTCAAACTATCCCCTTGGTTTTTGCTTTTTTAATGCCTTTGAAGGCCTGCTCCTGCCGCCTTTCCTCGGCCGGGCTACACTCTTAGCCGCAGCCTTTTCCATCCTGTTTTCGATGGCTTTCGGAAACAACTCGTTTGCGACCATCTTCCTTATCCCGTCAATTCTGTTGTCGACTATCGATGCAACGGTAGCATTGAGCGCAATCCTGCCGTCAGGGGTGGAAAGGACAAAACCGTCAACATCTCCTGCCTCAACGGTGCCTTTGTCTTTAACAAGGGCCACATTCTTCTTATTTGTCTTAATCACAAAGTCGCTGCCTTGGTATACTTCAGAGAACTGTTTAAGGGCAGCGTTGAGGATCTTGCCCATTCCTTCGGAGCGGATCCTGTCCTCAACCTCCTTGCGTACGTGCTTAAGCGCCTCCTCGATAACCCTGCCCTTAGATTCTAAGATTGCAGAGTTTCTCTCGGTCTCAAGGCCCGCCTCCGCCTCCATCCTCATTCTCTCAGCTTCGCGCCTCGCCTCCTCTTCAGCTTCCTTAAGAAGCGAGTCAGCCCTGTCCTTTGCCTCCTTCAGTATCTTTGCAGCTTCGGCCTCGGCCGCCTGCCTTTCGGCCTTTGCCTTTGCCTCCGCTTCCTCAATAATGCTCTTCCTTATGGCTTCTAGGGACATGCACAGACCCGCTTTCAGATTATGCCGAATGTCAGCATTATTAGTATGGAAACTACGAATCCGAAGATCAACAGCGTTTCAGGGAGCACAAGGAATAGAAGGACTATTCCCATGCTGTCAGGCTTTTCAGCTATTAGCCCCAATCCAGCGCTTCCTATTCCTCCCTGCGCCATTCCAGTTCCTATTGCTCCGCCAGCTATTGCTATTCCAGCTCCTATCGCTGCAAACTCAGCTCCTGTAACTACCATCTATTTCACCAATATTTTTTCTTCTTTAGTATAAAACCTCTTATATCCAAAAGGTTTGAATCTTATCCCGTTTCCTATGTAAAACTTGGAAAAGAACTCTACAAAGTTAAGTCGCACGCCCTGCACTATTCCCTCGAAGATGCCGAGGATCATGTTTAGGAAATGCAGCAATGCGAATATTACCATATAAACGATAAATACAAGTATGCCTACTGCCCCGTGGCCAAGATGCGGCGTAAAGTACGTGTCTATAAGCAAAGCTATTATTACCGAGCCTAGGCCGAAGCCCATTATTCTGGCATAACTCAACGGATGCGTTATAAGGTTTATGGTCTCGGTTGCTTCGTGGCCGCTCATCGCAGCAGTGGCTATTATAGAGGCAACCGCAATGCCCGCAGAGTATAGGGGCAGGGCGCCGCTCATTATCCCGAACAGCGAGCTTACAGCAACTGTTCCGAACAGTATTGCGGTTATCGAAGTAAGCTTGCTTACAGCCATTAGCCTGTGGCCCCTCTTCCAATGGTTCACAAAGCCGAACATAAGCCCTATTACTATCTGAATTATGCCGAAAACTATCGTTATGCCTATAATCGCCGTTGCATCCTTGAGCCAGTCAAAGCCGTTGAATCCAGGCAGAATATATTTGTTTAGCTGGAATCCCAGGTACTGGTTAGAAAGCACCCCAAAAAATATTGCCGAGATTGACATCATCTGCCATATCTTTGCAGCGTTGTATACAAGCCCGTCCTTGCTCACTATTTTCGACACGTATGTTACGAATATAAGCGAAAGCAGCCCGTACCCTACATCGCTTACCATAAGCCCGTAGAAGATCGGGAAGGAGAGCACGAAAATCCATGTGGGATCCACCTCGTCGCTTCTTTGGGTGGAATAGAAATTGAGGAGGTACTCAAATGGCTTAAGCAAAGCCGGCCTGTTTGTCTGCGTTGGCGCAAGCTCGTCGTGCTCAAGCACTTCTATCTGGACCCTGCCTTTCGTAGTTTTGCGCATCTCTTCTGCAAGGTCTGCCATCCTCCGTTTCTCTATCCATCCCTCGACTACAAAAGCCTTCTCAGTCTTCTTGAACATCGCGCCGGCGTCGGCCCTCTCAAGCTCTATCTGCAGCATCTCGCTCAGGTTCGAAAGGTGCGAATAGTTCCTTGCGCCAAGAGCTTTGAGCCTGCTATCTATTGCATGCAATCTGCTCTCATCTGAGGCGCGCCTTTCGGCTACTTTTCTGAGTATCTCGGAAGGGTAGCCATCTAGGTATCTAGCCGTAAGGTCAATCTCGGAAAAGCCGGCGTCCTTTGTCATCGGCTCTATCTCCACCCTTTTGTCATAGGCCATGAATACGAATACCTTTTTTTCATGCCTACCAACCAAGACCTCCATTCCTTCCTGGTCCTTGAGCTTCTTCATCAGCTGCCTGAGCGCCTTTTCGCCTCCCTCAAAAGCTTTGTATGAAATTCTCTCGCTTCTTATCCTGCCGAAGTCTACCCTAATGTGCTTGAACGCAAGCGCAATGCGCTCCGCATTGCCTAAAGCCGCAAGATCCTCCTCCAAGCCCTTCCTCTCATTGCTGAGTGCATATATCTCTTCAAGGGCCTTCATGCCCTTTACCTCCTTCAGCATTGCCTCAAGGCGCATTTGCCTTTCCGGCTTTACCTCATGCCTTGGCAGTATCTGCAGCGCGCCGTTTACTTTTATCAGTAAATCTGAGATTTCGGTAGAATACGGTGCGGGCCTGTCATCGTTTATGTCAAGCCTGCTCTTCCTGAGCTCGATTATATTCATATTATGGAGCGCCGCAACCACTTTAGCCTTGTCTTCCTCAAGGGCTATTGCCCTTATCTTCTCCATAGGTTCTGTATGGAACAAACTAATCAACCGATTATATCCCTGGCTGCTTTGGCTCCAATCTTTTTAATCTTCTCCTTGCTTACCTTTGTCTTCTCAATTTTCTTCGCGAGCTCCTTCGCTTCGGCGGTTCCATTTGCCTTGAGCCTTGAAATCTCTTCAGATGCTTCTCTCAGTATCTTTTCACGCGCAGATTTGGCCTTTGCCTCCGCTTCCGAAACAATGCTTGAAGCCTTTTCCCTTGCTTTTGATATCGTCTCTTCGCTATCCCTTTTTGCAGAATCAACTATCGATTTTGCCCTGCTTTCTGCGTCCTGAACATTTTCTATAGATGAATGAGCCATTAAACCACTTTATCGGACCATATACTAAGCGATTATCCTAGAAAAAAGCATCAATATAGTAATGATGAGATTAGGTTTAAAAGTGTTAGCATAGCGCAACAATTATGCTGTATTTTGTCCAGATAGCACAGGCTTTCGAGGAGAGTGCGGTAAAGGAGCTAAAGAGCATGGCAAGATTCAGGCTTGTAGACCGAAGCCTCAACAACCTCATAATAGAGACAAAGGCGGACCTTGCGAAGAAGTTCAGGTCAAAAAACCCAACATTCATATACTGCGCATTTCCTATCGCAGTGTCAGGCAGAATCTCCGGCAAGTATGCCGAATCGATATATGCGCTATTGCTAAAGGCTATATATAAGTCGAAAATAACCTCCGGCGAGGTAATAAAGCTGGAGTGCTTCGACATAAACAGCAGGAGAGGCTATTCTGCAAAGGATCTGGAAGTGCTGTTCGGCACGAGGCTTATAAAAGACGGTTACCGCGCCGACCTGCTCAATCCGGACAGGCTTGTATACCTGGTTCTGATGAACGAAAGGTGTTATGTCGGCCAGGCCAGCTGGGAAAGCCTTAAGCCAAAGGAGCTGAATCCGCTGCGCAGATATTCACAGCAGAGCCACACGAGCAGGGCAGAGGTTAAGCTTGCCATGGCATTCGAGGCCTTCTCAATAAAACAGCGCGGCCTCGCCATTGATCTCGGCGCCGCCCCTGGAGGTTGGAGCAAGTTTCTTGCCCTCAATGGCTTCAAGGTCATTGCTGTAGACAATGCATACCTTGACTACAAGTCGCTGAAGGCAGCTGGCCTCAGCCTAAAAAAGGCCAAAAACCCAAAGGAAATAGCAGGAGCATACGGCATAATACATTTCAAGTCCAACGCCGGTAGTTTTCTCAAAGAGCTTAAGTGTATACGGGTAGACCTGCTTGCCAATGACATGAACATGGATAGCCTATCCTCTTCAGAAATAGCGGCCAAGTACGCAAAATTTATGCGCAAGGGAGCCACGCTAATAATGACTATAAAATGCATGTCGAGAAACGCGCCGCTGTACATAAGGCAGGCAAAAAAGGCGCTCTCTAAAGAGTTCCTTATAAAAGGGATAAAGGCGCTGCCAGCAAACCGCCAGGAGCTTACGCTTTACGGCATAAAGAAATGAATATAAGGCCTGCGTGAGTGTGCATGCAGCAAATAAAGCTAGACCTATTTTGGATGGACTAAATGCCGGCAAATCCATCCCAAAGTTTTAATAAATTATGAGAAACAGGCAGTGGTGTGCCGTAGCCCCCCTTCTGTTTTAGACGGCATTCGACTAAGCGGCTTTTGAGCCTTGCATGCTCACACGTATGCGCATCGGCCGTTTCATCCGCACCGGCACGCTCGTCGTGTCATCGCTTTTGTGCGCCGCAGCGGTGTCGTTTCTGTTCCGAATAGGGCCTTAGACCCTGCATACATCTGCATGGGGAGAGCTTCCTCAGTCATAATGACCGTAAGCCGTCCGCACACCACTATACAATATGTATTGGCGCTGATATTTAAATAAATTTGCCAAATTGCTTTGCTAATAAATGCTGCTCAAAAACTTAATTTATGAGCAAGATTGAATTTATGAGCAAAGCCTGCCAAATGTTTAGATGCTCATTAAGGAATGCGCTTAAGGCTACTGAAATTGCGTAGCGGCCAGCTGCTTTGAAGAAAATATTTATTAAAAAAGGCAAACAAAGTTGCATTATATACCTAATAAGCAGGCATTTTTGATGGAGAAAAAGACTACCATAAGGCAGAATGGAGGTACCCTGGCAGGAAAAAGCAGTCAGTTGCCAAATTTGAATAGCTACGAATTGAAAGAAAGCCGCAGGGAAACGGCTACAGCTAACCTCATCAAAGAACTTTCTATAAAACGCGGCTGGGTTGATTCAAAAGGTAACCCACTGAAATACGGAAAGTGGAAGAAGGAGCCTGATGCAGTCCGTGAAGTTGTGCTTGCCCTATCAAAAATATATAATGTAAATATAAATGAGCTTAATCAGGGCCATTTTTTGAATTATGGATTTAGTACTCTCGTACACGGTGGGGTACCGAAATTGTTGCGCTCTGCATTCCCTGAAAAGAGCTTTAACCCTTTGGAGTTCAGCAAGAGGCCGCATGGAATCTTTAGCTCTGAAGGCTCAAGGATTGCAGCTATAAAATGGCTTGTAGAGGAAAAGTTGAAAAAAGACCCCGCAGAGCTTACTGAGCAGGACTTTATGGATAACAAGCTAAGCTACCTGCTTAGGAGGTATTACTCGTCAAACGTGGTTCTTGCTATAAAGGCCGCATATCCTGAATTATTTGCGGGCAAGGCCGGTGCGCTTGCAGACCAGGAAGCAAGGCGGCGCCTTATAAGGGAAAGGGCCGCAAAAAGCCAAAAGGAGCTTGCTGAGATAGGCTGCTCAGAACTTAAAAAATTGGGTCTTTATGTTATATGCCAATTATACTATTCAGGAGACCACCTTAAAATGTTCCTTGACGCAGGACTTGTTGCCGGCGGAGACGGAGGCCCTGCTGAAAGCAGGGCTCCAAAGAGCCCCGCATCACAGAAGGATCCGTGGTTTAACGAGGAGGCGCTTAATAACATATGCTCTGGAATCCCGCATATTAATACAGGCAAACTTATATCAATAATTAAAAATAATCCGGACCTTCCTGCCTGCGGCCTGGAAGAGCTTGCCAGGAAGCTCAAGTATCTTTCTCGCAACTTTGGAATAGGCACTGAAGAGATTGAAAAGAGGCCGCAGATGCTTGGGCACCCGCTGCCTCGTATAATAGCAAGGCTGGAATTCGCCAACGGTGGGCGGATTAATGACAAAAATTGCGTTGACGGTGCTGGTGCCAACGAGATAAGGGCTAATGCGGCAAGCCTCATATGCCTTCCTGAGATATCCTATATAGACTATTTGGCTAAAAACAACTGGCTTGGAAAGAAGGGAAGGAAATACGAGTCATATCTTAGAGAATACGCAAATTATCTTCAGCACATAGAGCACAAGTTGGCAATGAAGGAGCTTGCCTCTGCAAAGAGGTAAGCAGCGTACTTATGGCCATGCGCAATTATCAGGAAGAGCACATTAAGGGCCGCCTTTGCTTATAAAGCCTATAAGCTTCCCCCTCTCTTTTATGCTCTTTATGACCAGATCGGCTCCTGCATCCTTTAACTCCTCTGCTGTAAATACCCCTGCAACGCCCACTGAATGAATGCCTGCTGCCTTGGCGCCTTTTATGAGGTGTGGGGAGTATCCTACCACAAGTATTGAATCTTTGGATATGCCTAGCTCTGCCTCAGCCTTCCTTGCAGCTATGTTCACAATCTCATCAAAGCCCTTGCCATCCTCGCCGTATGCTCCGATCTTGAAGAAGCCGTGTATTGTTGTCTTTTCAGCTCTTAACTTCGCTATCTTTTCAGCCTCTCCTGTGACGATGCCAATGTTTATGTCCATCTTCCATATCTGGGCAAGAAGCTCCCTTGCCCCATCGACAAGCACCTGCCTGTCGTGCCCCGCGATATTGTAATAAGTATAATAAAGGTCTTCTGTTAGCCTGTGCAGTT
>JAVZPV010000022.1:0-10418 GCA_038881385.1 Candidatus Micrarchaeaceae archaeon
GCCATATTTCAGAGGACTCGGCAAACAGGACTGCAATGTACAGCAAGAGAATGCGCAAGCTTGAATTGGCAAGCAAATACCTTAAAGACAGCCAAAAGGCCAACATTGTAGGCTCATCTGACATTGCAATTCTTACCTGGGGCTCGCCGAAGGGAGCGGTAATAGACGCAATGGAGCTGCTTGAGGAAGAGGGAATTGAGGTAGAGATGATTCAGGTAAGGTCATTCAGCCCTTATCCCACAGAGCTGGTGGGCAAGGCCCTTAAGGGAAAGAAAAGGATAATAGCGATAGAGAACAACTTTAATGCGCAGGGAGCCCGGATACTCACAGAGCAGACAGGCATAATGCCTACAAATTACATACTTAAATGGAACGGCAGGCCTATGGCAAGGGATGAGGTTGCCGGAGCAATAAAGGAAATAGTAAAGAAAAATACCGAGAGGGTGGTGCTTAATGGAGGCAAGTAGTCCTGGTGAGTTTAACGACTGGTGCCCCGGATGCGGGGACTTCGGCATGCTGAGGAGCGTGGAGATGGCGCTTGGAGAGCTCAGGCTTGACTTTACCGATGCGGTATTGGTTTCTGGAATAGGATGCTCTGGGAAGCTGCCGCACTTTGTTGCCGGGCCCATTTCAGGAGTGCACACGCTTCATGGCAGGGCGCTGGCCTTTGCCCTGGGAATAAAACTGGCCAATCCTAGTCTCAAGGTTATAGTAAACGCAGGAGACGGAGACACCTACGGTATAGGCGTGGGCCATTTCGTCAGCGCAGGAAGGCGCAATGCCGACATCAAATTAATTGTGCATGACAATAGGGTATACGGCCTTACGAAAGGCCAGGCCTCGCCTACGATGCCTGTTGGTGAAAAGACAAAGGCGCTTCCTAGGCCTAACATGACCGGCTCAATAAATCCAATAGCCCTGGCTGTGTCTTCAGGCTATACTTTTGTAGCGCGCAGCTTTGCCTATGACACGGCGCTGACAAAGGAGCTGATAAAGCAGGCGGTAATGCACAAAGGCATGGCGCTTGTGGACGTGCTGCAGCCCTGCCCAACTTATAACGACGTAAATACGAACGAGTGGTACAGGGAGAGGATCTACAAGCTCGAAGACGATCCAGAAGTGCATGACGAATCAGAGACCGTTGAAAAGATGACGCAGGCGATCAAAAACGCGTATACGCAAGAAGACAGGATTCCTTTGGGCGTCTTTTACAAAAACGAGCTGGTCCCCACTTATGAGGAGCGCATAAAGGCAAATATATCCAATTACCTTGAGAACTTCCCAGCGGTGCAGAAAATAGAGAGTGACGGCGTGCCTTTGACAGACATCAGCAAGCTTCTCGCTGCAAGGACAGTGGTGTGATCAGGAATCTCCGGTGCCGCACGCACACCTTCCGTGCTCGTCTATCCTGCTTCCGCATATAGGGCATGTGTGCTTGTACTCAACCTCGTGGTACTCTTTACCGTAGAGGTCCTTGTGTGCATCGCTGGTCCTGTACCCGTGCTTTATCCTCTTTTTGAGCTCGGCCTTTGTCTTCGGCTTTTGCTCCTTTGCATTCCTTTTCATCTGACCTACCGGCAATACCATCTGTAGGTTTCATCATATATATTAGTTTTGAATCGGTGCAGGACAGCCGGTACATGCCTTGCGCAAACGCCTTTTGCAAATGCCCTGTAGCAGGGCAATCGCACCAGCTCATAGCGGGTGTGACAGCGCATGTAGTATAGGATATACTATATATTGCTTTGCATGCTATATATTTAATGATCATTATGGAGAAGATTAGAATAAAGGTTATCTTGGGAAGCATAAGGCAGGGAAGATTTGGAGAGCGACCGGCAAGGTGGATAACTGATGAGCTCAAAAAGTGGGAAAACGTCGAGACTGAGCTTCTCGACCTTAAGGATTATCCTATGCCCTTCTTTGACGCGCCAGTGTCGCCTGCTCAAATGAAAAGGAAGTATCCGAACGCAGCAGTGCAGAAGTGGGCCGACAAGCTGAATGAAGCAGACGCGTTTATAATAGTAGCCCCTGAATACAACCATGGCTATTCCAGCGTGCTTAAGAATGCTCTTGACTGGACTTACCCTGAATGGAACAACAAGCCCGTAGGCTTTGTCAGTTATGGAAGTGCTAACGGAGCTAGAGCTGTTGAGCAGCTTCGCATGGTCGCGATAGAGCTAAAGGCGGTGCCTATAAGCAAGTCTATACATATGGGCTTCGATTTTGTGGGCAAGGTGTGGAGGGACAGCAGCATATCTAATGAAGAGCTGTTCGCGCCGCTCAGGAAGGGAAGCGACGGGAAGGACCACCTTGCAGAGTTCATTGACAACTTGCTGTGGATGGCCAAAGCCCTTAAGAAGGCCAGGGGCGGCTGAGCAGAGAGTTTGCTGCCTGACAGGTTTATAAGCATAAAAGCTTAATGCATAATAGGGTATTGGAATGAAACCTGCTGCGGTAATAGGAATTGTAGTAATAGTGGTTATAATAGCCGCGGTTGTCGCATATGTCTTTTCTGGCTTCGGAAAGAGTCCGTCCAGCCTGCCGGCAACCTCTTCTACAACTGCCCAGGTGACTGGCGCGTCAAGCACATACAACACCACTGCTCTAAACACTAGCTCGACTACGAGCACGGCGGCTGCAAATTCATCCTCGGGCTCTGGCTCCAGCAGGGCAAATTCATCGGGCACTTCGGCAGTTTCAAATAACAAAACATTGAATTTTGAAGCAGGAAGCAGCTCTTTGTTTGGCTCATATCTTGAAAACTCATCAGGCTTTACGGTCTACCTGTTCACTGCAGACAAGCAGTACGGCAACTCAAGCGCATGTGCCGGTGCCTGCCTTACCTTCTGGCCGCCGGTCCTGGTTCCTGAAAATTACAGCTTTGGAGGATCAGGTGCGGTAAATGTTTCAGCATTCTCTGTAATAACGCTCAGCAACGGGGACAGGCAGGCAACTTACGACGGCTGGCCGCTTTATTACTATGCTGGGGACAAGGCCGCAGGGCAGACGAATGGCAACGGTCTCAGCTCGTTCGGTGGCACATGGTACGTAGTTACCCTGCCAAAGGCAAAGGTCCCTTCATAATAGTTTGGGTAAGCCATTGAATAGGTCGCAGGCGCGGCATTTGCTGACAAGGATAAGCCTTGCCGTGGTATTTGTGGGCATAGGCATATGGGAGATAGCGCAGCCTTCTTACTGGGGCATGTTTGTGCCGCCCTTCCTTGCCTGGCTAATAGCCACAAATCTCTTTGTAGTAATACATGGGTTTGCCCTGCTTGCAGTAGGCATAGCTGTGCTTTTTGGCGCCTATCTCAGGTTTTCCTCAGCGGTAGCCGCGCTGATAATGCTCTCTATAGTGGTTTCTCTGGCCTACTACTTTGGCTTTACTGACATACTGATACGCGACCTTGCAATACTTTTTATATCTCTGGCCCTGTTTTTTGATGACACCGATTACTTAAGGGCAACCAAAGCCAGATAACCCGCAGGGCTGCAGATGGAAGGCCTGTGCTCATTTTTTGCAGAGTGTTTTAAATTCCTTGCATGCCAATATGATTTAGGATATCCTATGTGGCGCACGCCGGCGCTGCATAACTCTTTGAAAATCCGGCAATTTTGAAAGCAAGGTATATTAGTGGACAAATCAGTCGCCAAGCCCGTGCACGAAAACGTAATATTGGGGGTTGTATTGGTAGCCGTGCTCATGGCCGCCATAGACTCCACTGTTGTGCTTCTTGCCTTTCCTTCAATAGTATCATCTCTGCATTCCAACCTTGCGACAATAATATGGGTTATACTGGTTTACATGCTGATAGCTGCCGTTGCCACAACGCAGTTCGGAAAGGTAGGCGACATTTATGGAAGGAGCAGAATCTTCATGGCGGGGCTAGCAGTATTCACCTTTGCCTCATTCCTGTGCGGGATCGCGCCTACCGACATCGCGCTTATCTTTTTCAGGGCAATACAGGGCCTTGGAAGCGCACTTATCTCGGCTACCAGCGGCGCAATAATAGCAGACACTTTTGCAAGGGACAGGATAGGCAGGGCCTTCGGCTTTACCTCTATGGCCTACAATGTCGGTTCAATACTTGGCATCGTCCTCGGCGGCATAATAACCACATTTATAGGCTGGCAGTATATTTTCTTTATTAATGTCCCTATAGGTATAGTCGCGCTTGCACTTGCCTTCAGATACATATCTGACAAACAGACCTACGAAGCGAAGGTCGACGTGTTTGGCATGGTTACTCTTGCGGTCTCGATAGCCTTGCTGCTTTACGGTGGGATTGGCTTCGCATCTACGGGGGCAAGCTTTGGCAGTGCGGCGCTTGCTGTGCTTGGAGTCTGCCTGCTTGCTGCATTTTACTTCATTGAAAAAAGGGCTGACAGCCCCACCATACCTTTCGATATGTTCGGCAATAAGATTTTCAGGAACTCAATAATTGCGGCCTTTCTGCAGGGACTCGGGTTCCTTGGAGTAGTATTCATGCTTATAATGTACCTGCAGGGGGTGCGCGGCTTATCGCCTTTATACGCATCCCTATTGCTTGTGCCGGGCTACGTAGCCAGTGGCATACTGGCACCTTACATGGGCAGGCGCGCAGACAAATACGGCGCAAGAATAGTTGCAACCTCGGGCATAGCGCTGCAGATTGCAGGAGTTATTGTATACCTTTTCCTTGGCATTGGCTCGCCTGTATATTTTGTAATAGCTGGTTCTTTGATAACAGGCATTGGCGGCTCGATGTTTTGGCCTGCAAACAGCAGTGCGGTTATGGCGCACGCCGAGCAGAGGAGGTTTGGGATCGCCTCCGGGCTTTCGCGTTTCTTCTCAACTATAGGTATGATGGGCAGCTTCATTGTGGTGTTCGTTGTAGCTGCCGTCTCGATACCCAGGGCTCTCGCATTCCAGATCTTTGTAGGCACTTCAAAGATAAACAGCGCAATAGCAGGAACCTTCATGGAAGGAATGAAAGTGTCGCTTGTGGCAATGATCTTTGTCCTTGCTGCAGCAGGCGTTATATCCTTCCTTAGAGGCAGGGAGAACAGGAGCGAGCCACTAAAGATGTAAAATTTTGTAAAGTGAAGATGCACATAGGGTTATATTTGTGCCAGAGCATATAGCTCCTGGTTTTGGCCTTATGGTAGATGTGCAAAAAATGCGTTGCGAGTGGGCTGGCTCAGACCCACTATACATAGAGTACCATGACATGGAGTGGGGAGTCCCAGTGCATGATGACAGGAAGATCTTCGAGTTTTTGGTACTGGAAGGGGCACAGGCCGGGCTCAGCTGGATAACTATATTGAGAAAAAGGGAGAATTACAGGAAGGCCTTTGCCGGATTTTGCCCTGAAAAGGTTGCGGAGTTTGGAAGCAGTGATATCAAGGCATTGCTTAACGACAAGGGCATTGTTAGGAACAGGATGAAAATACTCTCGGCAATAAACAACGCGCACAAGTTCCTGGAAGTGCAGGACGAATTCGGAAGCTTTGATTCTTATATTTGGCAGTTTACAAAAGGCAAAACCATAAGGAACAGGTGGGCAAGCATTGCCCAGCTTCCTGCACGGAGCGCAGAGTCCGAGGCCATGAGCAGGGACCTCTCAAAGCGCGGCTTCACGTTCGTCGGCAGCACCATATGCTATGCCCATATGCAGGCAACAGGAATGGTAAACGACCATATGGCGTACTGCTTCAGGTATAGGCAGCTTTGACACGGAACTTGGCGCATGGGTTTAAATCCTTGCATTGCAAAAAAAGCTTTGAAAGCATGGAGAAACCTGTGATTTATGCTGTGCTCGCTGCTGCAGTAGTGGTTGTAATAGTTGCTGCATACTTTGCGTTGCCCCGCGGAGGCAGCGCACCGGCATCTTCAGCTACTACAACGGCTTCTTTCAACAATTCAGGGGTGGGCGCAGGGCTCAACTCAAGCACGAGTACTATTTCAGCGCCGGCAACTACAGTAGTAGGAAGCACTACTGAAACAACGACTGTTCAGTCCAACGCCACCAACTCCAGCAAGGCTTTTGGCCAATGGGTTTCAACCTCATCATATCCGCTGCCGGTATATAATCAGTCATGCGTTGGCTGGCACGGCTATATATACTGCGTAGGCGGCCAGCTCAACCAGTCTTTTTACACCAGCGATGTGTATTTTGCAAACGCCACTCCTGCCGGTATAGGAAGATGGATGCAAGCTATGTCTTACCCTGTAAACATAACCGGCGCCTCTTGCTCTGTTGGCGGAAATTTCATATTCTGCGTTGGCGGAATGCAGAACGGCAGCGAGGTAGGCTATGGCTATTACGCGGAGCTCAGCCCTTCAGGCATATCAGGATGGAATCCTGCCGTCCCTTATTCGGTGCCGGCAGCAGGAATCTCATGCACATTCGTTGCAGGATATGACTATTGCATAGGCGGCTTCTCAACATCGGCAGCAAGCGTCGGCAGCGACAGCATGGTCACCAATTATATGTCAGGTGCAAACTATGCTACATTTAACAACGGCACGTACCAGTTCTGGCTCCAGGGAAGGAACTATCCTGCAAACACCTCTATGACAAGCTGCGTGTCGAATAACACAGCAATGTACTGCATGGCAGGTACAGGCAGCCAGAATGACTACTTTAGCATCGTGAATTTGTCAAACGGCTATAACAGCCCGTGGATTGCATCAGGAACTTACCCGCTGCCGGCTTATGGCCCAAGCTGCGCAGCAGGCGCAGGCACAGTATACTGCATTGGAGGCTATGAAAGCGGCAACTACTCGATATCGAATTCCTATTATGCCACTATAAATGGCAGGGGCTTCGGGCCTTGGATATCAGGAACTAAGTATCCGCAGCCAGGATTATATGACGGAAGCTGTGCGATAGCAGGCAGCTACATCTATTGCGTTGGGGGCATAGGCCAGTTCGGCGGCGTGTACTACGCAAGAATCTAGTTTGACACGAATATCTCTTTCAGGTTATCCGTCTCCGAAGGCTCTACAATCCACTTTATTACGTCGTACTCCTTTTTGACGTCTATGTTCCTGATAGGAAGGTCGCCGATGAGCAGGCTTTCAATCTCCCCGTGAAGCACCTTGATCTTGTGCCGCCTGAAGTTCTCGCGGTAGTATTGCACAAGGTGCTTGCATGCCTTCTCATAGCTGTCAAAAACGCCTATCAGAAAATAATCGTAGCTGCCGACCAGCTGCGAGGAAAACGCGAGCCTTGATATTATTGGCTGCGGATCATCGTTTGTCAGGATATCCTTTCTGAACCTGGCTGCGTCAGCCTCGAAATTTTCAGACATGGTGTACTTGCCGAATACCGATATTATTGAGGTATTCCTTTGGGGGCGCATGACCAGCGTGAACCTTTTTATGTAGCCCAGCTTTATGAGCTTCTTGAAGTTGTATGCTACAGTATTGAAATGCATATTGAGCTTCTGTGAAATCTGCTTGAAGGAGATCCTTGAATTATCGTTCAGCAGTTTGAGCATTTCCTTGTACTTTGAAGGTATCGAGAGCCTGTCTATCAGGGCGTTCCTCGCAGGGAAAAAGCCAAGCTGGCGGTGCGCTACGTCAGATGCCTGCCACAGCACCCCGTATTTAGACAGAAGTATCTGCATTGTCTTGTCCCAGTGCACGTAGTCCTGGCTTGTAACCGAGTTTGCAAATATTGCCATGTCGAACTTGCCTTTGGTCACAAATACGGTTTGAGGTATGTAGTACTTTTCCATCAGCTGGGCGACCTCTTTGTAATCCGGCTTGTGCGTGAACTTGAGCATTATTATGTGAGGGTAATTGAGCCCGAGCGCGCTCTCGTTCAGCTCTATAGTATACCTGATTCCCAGCTCCTGCTCCACCTTCTTTATGCGCTCCTTTATGGTCCTGCGCGAAACCCCCAGCTTCTTTGAAAGCTCAAGTATTGGCACCCTGGAATTTTCAGATAAGGCCCGGAGTATCTTCTTTGTGAGCAGCGTGTGCCTGTCGTTGAACTCACTTTTGAATTCGGGCTGGTACCTTTCCATATGATCCCATATTCAACAAAAAAACATTTAAATTCTCCTAAATTTGCTACGTGACAAAATAACAGCTGCGCTTCCCAAAACTGCTAATTTATATAAAATATTTAAGTTTTGGTCGACAATAAGTATTAAGTATTCCATGGACCTAAAAACAAAGGCGTACGGCGCACTGGTATTCGGCCTTGTGTCAGGCTCTTTTCTGCCAATTTTTCTTGCTCTTGGCAAATCCGTCAACACGTACGAGTTCTTTTTGCTGGTTTATACTTTCTCGGTACCGACAGGCTTGGCCTTAGTAGCCGTCCGCGGAAAACTTGGCAAGTTCAGGTCCCTGCTTTCTAACAAAAAGCATTTCGCATATATGGTCATTACAGGGCTTCTCACTTTTATACCGATAGAATTTGGCATTGCCTATGCCGAGCATTTTGTTACCGCCTCGCTCGCTACCGCAGTCTTCAGGACCAATGCTTTGCTGGTACTCGCAATCTCACCAATAGCACTCAGGGAAAGGCTTTCCGGAAAGCAGGCCTTCGCGCTTGGGCTTGGCGTGGTTGGCTTGTACCTCGGAATCACCTCTGGAAACCCTTTGGGCCTCCTTCATGATGCATACCTGCCCGCGGTTGCGCTCCTTGGCGCGTTGACCTTCGGCTACTCGGTCTCGCTTGTAAGCGTGAAGAAGTTCATGTTCGATTCTGACATTTTCTTTGCGGTTTCTGCGATCGCGATGTTCGTTTTCTTTGCGGTGGCCTTTTTGGCCTCTGGGGCGACGCTAGGCCCTGTAACGCTGCCAGACCTTGCCATAATCGCTTATATAGGCATATTCTTCAACATATTCAGCTTCCTCATAGCGTATTACCCACTCAAGATAGTGAAGACCACGCTGTATACGAATACCTACCTGCTCTCGCCTTTCCTTACCTTTGTGTGGGCCTATCTTGTGCTCGGAGAGCCTATATTGCCTTATTACATTGTAATAGCTGGCCTTGTTGCAGCTGGAATAGTCATACAGCGCTTCGACTTTTCCGGCGGTTCATACCTTGCAAAGAAAGACAGCCGGCTAAGGCAGACTGTGATGTTCGACGTTACTGGCGTTTTCGAAAACTCAGGGGAGGTTGCGATAAGCGAAGAGATAGGCAGGGGCGGCAGGGTCCTGGCTGTAAAGCTGCACAACGACTACCATGACAGGTTTGACAGTTTCGTAAAGGGCAGCGGATATGGGAACATTTACACAGATGCGCATCCAAAGATATCTGGAGAATCGAAATATGTAAAGGAGATATTGGGCGCTGGATCTGACGAATTTGTTGTGATAAAAGCTGGAAATGTGGAGGAGAACGAGGAGTTCTTCGAGAAGCTGCACGCAGAGCTCGGCGCTTCGCCTGAAAAAAGGCAGCAGGGCGAAGCCAAAAGTTTATGATGCCAATCGCTGGCCCTTGAATTGCCGCTGCAGGTTTTCTACGCGCCGCCTGCATTTTCTTCTGGCTGTGGCTGATGCTGGGCAGGCCTTGAAGCCTTTGTGGCGTAATTCTCAAGCTTTATTGCCCTCTTGTACAGGTACTCAAACCGCCTCTCTGCCTGGCTGTGGCTTATTGTAGTGATGTGCTCGCTCTTTTTGTTTATTATGTTGAAAGGGGGCACCTTGTAGGCTATCTTGTCATCTAGCATTATGCGCTCGTGCTGCTCTACCGCATCCTTGTCGTCCATCAGCTTGAGCTCAAGCTCTATGCCCGAGCCGGAGAGCTCGGCCCTGAAGTCAGAGACCGAGCTGGATATATCGGAATCGAGCATCTCCTTTGAGGTCAGTATTGTTATTTTGCTTAGGTTGCCTATGCTCTCATATACCAGCCTGTGCAGGTTTGCAAGGGCAGTGGTGTTGAAGTGCTTGTCGATTATCCGCAAATGACCCGAGAGATTTGAAAAGATGCTTTCGCGCAGTGCTATAAGGTTTGAGAAAGGCTTTTTCGGGTCTATCGCAATGGTATGCCTTAGCCCCTGCACCTTTGAATGCGAGTGAGTCCTGTTCAGGTATTCGAGGAATAGGTCGCATGCCAGGCTGATTCCTATCCCGGAATAGGTGACATACATGTAGAAGCCGCGGGCAGACATATACGGCTCTGATATAATTACATAAAGTATAAGAGCGAACACGGCCACCATCGCAACGTGAAATGGAACATAGCGTGATTGCGTGGCTGAGCTGCGCTCGTTGCGCCTTATGAATATCAGGAACGCTCCGCCCATAGCTGCAGTGGCCACCAGGAACAGTATATACGATTCAAGTATGCCGTCGTGTATAGCGACCAGCTGCTGCGCGGCAGGGGCCACTGACGGGGCTATGGTTGCGTTGTTGTTGTAGGTGCTCTGGATTACTGCACCGGCGCCTACCCCATAGAGTATCGAGAGCT
>JAVZPV010000023.1:0-10207 GCA_038881385.1 Candidatus Micrarchaeaceae archaeon
GACCGCCTGCTTGAGCTCCTCCATTGTAGTGACCACGTTTGGATATACGTCAAGCTGTGAGAAAAGGTCTTTCAGGACAAGAGCGTTTATCCTTGTAAAGGCAATGCCTATCTGGTCAAGTACCGAATTGTTTGTAATTATGCTTCTAGTTGAAGTGATATAAAGCCTGTTAGAGTAACCGCCCCCAACAGTTACGATGAACTTGAAGCGCTTGCTGTACCTTCTGAAAAGGTCTGCAAGCTTCTTGATGAAATCTACGTTTACTCCTTTTTCTCCAGAAATCATGCTTCCGCTTAGGGATATGCATATTACGTCCATCAAAACCCAATCCTCCTTTGTTTATAGAGATGCAGTATTATAGCCTTTTCTATAAGCATCTTGTTGCGGGCCTGCTCCCACACAACGCTCTGCTTTCCATCAATTATGTCAGATGTTATCTCCTCGCCCCTGTGCGCCGGCAGGCAGTGCATTATGATGGCATCTTTTTTCGCATATGAAACAAGCTTCCTATTGACCTGGTAACCGGCGAACGCCCTGCGCCTTTGACCTGCCTCTTTCTCCTTGCCCATGCTCACGAACGTGTCTGTATAGACAACATCGGCTCCACGAATGCCTTCTATTATATTTGAATATACGCTAACATGCCCATCGGCCCTTGCGCGTTTAAGGTATTCTGCGTTAGGCTTGTTAGGCCCTACAAGTGAAATCTCTGCTCCGGCAAGAGATGCAGTCACCATCAAGGAATTGGCGGTGTTTGCAGCTATGTCCCCAACGAAAGCTATCCTTAACCCTTCTATCGCGCCTTTTACCTGTTTTATTGTATAGATGTCGCTTAGCGCCTGGCATGGATGCTCCATATCCGTAAGGGCATTTATCACAGGAATAGAGGAATTTTCTGCTAGCTCAACGATGTCGCTATGCTTTTGCATCCTTGCGGCTATCATGTCGACGTAAGAGCTGAGGACTCTTGCCGTGTCGCCTATTGACTCCCCTCGTGAGATCTGCGAGGTTGCGGAATCGATGTAGATTGCAGAACCTCCAAGCTTGATCATAGCTGCCTCGAAAGAGACCCTTGTCCTTGTTGAGGGCCTCTCGAAAAGCAATGCAAGAGTGGTTCCAGAATCTACAAAGGAAAAAATGCCATTGTTGAAATCGTCAGCAATTTTAAAAATTTCCTTGATATCTTTTTTTGAAAGGTCCATCGAGCTTATTAGATGTTCCATGCTTTACCCAAAGATAGAGCCAAGGCCCTGTTCGCTTGCATGCCTCTCCGATTCTATATCTTCGATTATCTGCGATTCGGTATCAGGATCTACTCTTGCTATGCTTTTTATGTTTGCCTTCAGCTTCTTTTCCGCGCGCTCCATGAACTCCTCATTCGCATTCAAATAAAGGTAATACTTCTCGCGGTCCTGGCTGAGCGATATTCCGTCCTTGAGCAGATAGTCCTGCCTTGCAAATATTACGTTTGCATCCTCATCTTTTTTCAATTTGGCCAGCTGCTCCTCAGACATGTTCTTGTCCAGGTAAGGGTCATATTCAAGAAGCTTTTTAAGCGCTTGCGCCTCGTCTGCACTGCAGCTATAAACTCTTTGCGGCACCAAATCACACCAGTTTGGCGTTTATGCAGCCGTCGCGTCCAGGCCTGTTAGTGACCATAGCCCTTCCAAGGTCGGTTTCTATAATCGAGCCTTTTGTTATTATGTTGAGTCTTGCAAAGTTCCTGTTGTCCTTAGACTCTATTATGGCCTTTATTTTTGCCTTCTTGTAGCCATTTTTTGTCATCAGATTTACAGATTCTGCGTACATCAGCTTGCTCTTTTTTGAACCGCCCCTTGTCCTGACGCTCTTGAGCTCGTTTTTCTGGCCCAGTTTGGTTGCCACAAAATAGCCGCCCATCTCATGCCTCCTCTTATCGCGGCTCTTGAGCTTAAGCTTGCCGCTACCGTTAAGTTTCCTTCCTGACTTGCCGTGCAGTTGCGATCCGAATTGGCTCATTGTATCAACTCTAAGTGTAAAATCTGCACTATATATGCCAGGTAGAGTTTTTAATGGTTTCTGGGGCACGGCAGCATCAGCGCCAACCATTGCACCTTAGGCAAAGCCCTTCGGCAATTGCGAATGCAGAATAGAAGTAGATTTTCAAGCTTACTTTTATATAGTTTTCAATCTTATGGCTTAAGGGGTGAAAGAATGGCACTTGCAAGAAAGGTAATGGATATGCTAGACAGGTACATCGGGTTTGAAAGGGCGCACGCCCATTGCGACATACCCTGCGGAATATATGACCCACATGCAATGCAGATGGCAGCGCATACGGTCCTAAGGATGGACATGCTTATTGCAGAGGCCATGAAGGCAGGGCCAAACATGACTGCTGAAGACAGGAACAAGGTTATAAGGTGTACAGAAGTCAAGGAGCAGTACGCTGAGCTATGCAAGCACGAGGTCGCTGTTCTATGGGGAGACTATTTCAAGCCTGAGCACGCAAAGAACTTTCCGGAGCTTCATGAGCTGGTGTGGAATACGCTGAAGCTTGCAGGCAAGGCAAAGCAGAGCGTTGACATAAAAAACGCAGAGGACCTGCTCGCCAATACGCATAAAATAGCAGAGATCTTTTGGAAGACAAAGAATGTCCAGACAGTGAAGGCAAAGTCCTTCTATCCTTCTGAGCACGAGTTTGTATACCCTAAGGTATAAGTGTGCTGCTTCCGCTACGAATATTTAAGGCTGTGGACAGAAGCATGGAGCCAGCAGTAAGGAGCGGGGAATACCTTTTTGTAAGTACATTAAGCAGTATTCGCCCAGGCGACATTGTTGTTGCAGAGCATCCTGCAAAGCCTATAAAGATAGTAAAGAGAATATCTGCAATAAGCGACGGCAAAGCATACCTGTTGGGCGACAATAAAGAGGAGAGTGAGGACAGCAGGACTTTCGGGAGCATAGAAAGAAAGAATATAATAGGCAAGGTAATACTCAAAATCTAATTGGCCAGAATCTAAGAGCGCAGGCTCGCAAATAGGCAATGTGGTAGGCAATGTGCCATCATGCAGATTGAACCGCACGCTATGTGCAAAGAGCAGCTCATTGGCACATGTTATAATTCATTTACTGTACAGAAGCGCGCTTGTCCTGTTTTCTATCTCACTAGCAACTTTTCTGGCAAACTCCTCCGGATCAACCCCGAAGGCCTGGCTTCCGGATCTTGTCCTTACAGCTATGCACTTGCCATCAATCTCTTTTTGGCCTATTACAACCATGTAAGGAACCTTCATTGCCTGCGCATCGCGAACCTTGTAATTTATTGTTTTATTGCTGTAATCCAACTCTACGCGTATGCCTAATTTTGCTATCTTGTCTCTGATCATTTCCGCATAAGGGACAGCAATGTCAGATATTGGCATGATTCTTATCTGGACGGGTGCAAGCCACGTCGGGAATTTTCCCTGGTAATGCTCAACTATTATTGCGGTAAACCTCTCTATGCTGCCAAGTATTGCCCTATGGACCATCACAGGAGTCTGCTGCTTGCCTTCTGAATCAACATATGTTGCACCAAACCTTAGCGGTTGCTGATAATCAACCTGTATGGTTCCAAGCTGCCAGGATCTGCCTTGTGAATCTAGTACGTCAAAATCTATCTTAGGGCCGTAAAAAGCGCCCTCCTTTTCCTTTATCCTATATTCAAGCCTGTTCTTTTCCAATGCCCGCTTAAGCGAAGCGGTCGCTTTTTCCCACAAAAACTCGTCGCCCATATGGCTGTCAGGCATTGTAGACAAGTTGGCAACATATGACATGCCAAAGGTGTCATATACCTCCTTAATCATGCCAAGCAGAGTGCCAATTTCCCCCTCTATTTGGTCCTCAGCCATAAAGATGTGGCCATCATCCTGTGTGAGCTCCTGAACTCGGAACAGGCCGGTAAGGGCACCAGAGACTTCCCTGCGGTAAAGTTTGTCAAATATTGCAGTCCTGAATGGCAGCTCCTTGTAGCTCCAGCTCCTTGACTTGTAAACAAGTATTGTTGAAGGGCAGTTCATAGGCTTTAGCCCAAGCTCCTCTTCGCCATTTCTGAAGTAAAACATGTTTTCCCTATAATGGTCTATATGCCCGCTTACGTGCCATAAGGCAGTATTCGCAACTGTAGGAGTGCTTATCTCCTTGTATCCGTACTGCTCCTCTTTTTTCCTTATGAATTTGACCAGCTCCTTATAAATGGTATAGCCGTTGGGATGCCAGTACACCATAGATGGCGAGACCTCCTGGAAGCTGTATAAGTCAAGATGCTCCCCTATAGTCCTATGGTCATCTGCAGGAAGCCCGGACCAATTGCTTTTTTTAACTACTGAGAGGTCTGGCGCAGGCGCTTTTGCCACACCTTCATAGCGCCGGCTTGCTGGTTTTTCCGAGTTATACGATCTTGACATTTCAGCAAGCGGATGGCCCTTGATATCTATCTTCAGTTTCTTGTTCCACCCAAAAGGGGCCGATACTATATCTATGCCCTTGCCCGTTACTGCGCTCCTCAATTCCTGCAACACATCAAAAGCCTTTTGAGGCGCCTCAAGATTTCCGCTCAAGTGCGCAAAAGGGTATACTACTATTGCGGCTATTTTCTGCTTCTTTGCAAATTCTACTGCGTCAGCAGCAGCTTTTGCTGCAACTTCTTTGTCATCCCCCTTTTCTATCGAGACAAGCAATAATAGGGCATTTGCAACAGTGATCTTTTTGCTACTGTTTTCGTATACAACTTTTTCCCAGAAGCCTGCCTCAGGCTTTACCAGTTCGTACTCTACCTCATTTACATCAAGTTGCAATATACGCATATCTGACTATTTCTTATCCATCTATTTAAATTTAATTGACTATATAAAAAGGCCAGAAAGATTCCTGATCCGATGTCCTATCCGTTATTTTTGTATGGACTGCTGCCAAAGGCGGCATACGGACTTCTTCCAGAAATTGCTATACTTATAGCCATGCTGGCAGCTTTTGGGATAGCCGCCGAGCTGATAACAAGGGGAACAGAAAAGTTTGAGGGTATGCTTGGCCAAGGCGTTGCAGGCGGCGTGATATTGGGCTTTATGTCAGCGCTGCCTGAGACTATATTCGTAATAATAGCAACCTCAAATGGCGACTACTCAGTGGCAATATCAACAGCAATAGGTGGCAATGTCCTTCTATTTACCCTTGGGCTCGGAATTATCAGCCTTGCATACTGGTCAAAATGGCGCAGCAGCATTGCCCTTAAAGAGGATTATAAATTTGACCTCGCATTCCTGATATTTTCGACCTTCACGCTCCTTCTGCTTATCGTATACGGGAAACTCAACGCAGTGTCAGGAAGCCTCCTTTCACTCATATACATAGTCTATGTGGCATACAGGCTATGGCAGGTCAGATCCAGCTTTGCAATTCACATAAGTTCAAAAAACAGCCGTAAGGCAATGCTTGAGGCGATCGGATTAATGACCATAGGAATAATACTGATAGTAGCGCTTTCAAAGTATTTTATAGCAGATATTGTTGATGTTGCAGGCCTTCTTTCTATACCTGCCATATGGCTCTCTCTTGTGATAACGCCTATCGCTGCTGATATTGAGGAGCTGCTAGGCGCATACAAACTTGCAAAAAGCTCAAAAGGGGGAGGAAGTACGGCAATAGTTAGCTTCCTTGGTGGGAAGCTTGAGAATAACACAATACTTGTAGGCATTATAGGAATTATGGCAACCGCGCCTGTGGCATTAGCGACATTAATTCCTGAATTTGCCTCAGTAATAATAATCAATGCCGTTGCAATAAGCATGCTTATAAGAGGCAGATTTTCTAATTGGCAGGGCCTGGTTCTTGTTCTGCTTTATTTTGCGGTTATCTCAAGCGCGCTTTTGCTATAAAAGCTACCTTATAAAGTTTGATATATTGCCAAGTATTGCCTGATATGCTTCGCACGCAGTCCAATTGTCTGGTTCTTTTCCCTCCTTTATCAGACGCCTTACTTCTTCCGCTTCACTGCTTTGCAGTATTGGCTGAAGCGAGTATTTTGTCCCACGTATGTTCCCTATCTTCCTGCCCCACATTATTGAAGGGAATACATTCCCATAGCTGTCTATGAAGACCGAGGCGTCGAGGCTCCTGCTCTTTATAGGGGTGCGCCCCGTTTTTGCATATTCCGCAAGCTTTTTTAGAAACACGCCTTCTATTGCGGGTATTGCACCAATCTTCAGGCTCCTTTTCTTTATCATGTTGCGTATCTCCATCTCAGCTACTTCCCTTGATGCCTTAAGGTCAAGGCCTGAGTTACTGTAATATATGTCAGAAATCTGACCGAGATTCAAATGAAAATCGTCGTATGTAACTCCAGGAACCTCATTCATCACACTTTCAACGGTCTTCTGTAGCTGCCCCTGGTTAAACTTGCTCATCGTGTAGCCAAAAATAACAAAAAGGTTCTTGTACTTTTGTTGCAGGGTTCGGAGCCCTTTAAACACAGCCATAGCCCGGTCAAAATTTCCTGATATTCCGCGTATCTTATCATGGAGCTCCCTATAGCCATCAAGGCTTACTGTTATAGACAATTTCGGCAGTCCGAGCCTTAGTATTTCTTCTACCTTGCTTATAACGCTTTCAGTGTTGCAAAGCGAATTCGTAGGCATTGTTACTATATAAAGGCCTTTGCAGTTGGCATTGAAGGCTTTTACTATATCTATTAGGTCACTTCTAAGGAAAGGCTCGCCTCCTGTTATCTCTATCCATTTGAAGAAACTGTTCTTTCTGGCAAATTCCTGTATCTCGTTAAGCGAAAGTTCATTTGCGGGTTTCATCTCCCAAATGTTGCAGGTTAGGCACCTACTTTGGCATTTGTAAGTAATTGAAAAAGTCAATTTGTATGGATTCTTCATTCTTCCAATATTGCTTTTCAATGCCGCCACAGTTATGCCAAATAGTTTTCCCGCTGCCATCTGTACCACTATATCTTCAAGTCCGGGATTTAATAAGTATTTGCGTCAGGATGTGGCAAAAGGAGAAATATGGGATTAAGTTCGTGGAATGCGACCAGCCAAGGTGGATCCAGCCCATAGCATCAATACACTATTGAATAACCACAAAAACCACAAAATGCGTTACCAAGCCTTCGGGAAGCGTTCTAAAAGTCATCATGGGCAGGGGGAGATTTGAACTCCCGGCCTCTTCCTTATCAGAGAAGCGCTCTAACCAAGCTGAGCTACCCGCCCTTCGCAGTTAGTATTGTAAAGTCATCTATATAAGTATCACGCACCACGAGCCACTCTCTTTAACTTTTTGAAGTCCTGCTTTATCAACCTTAGAGTGCGCGTAGAGCGCAGGGCTGCTGCAGGGTGGAAGGTTGCCATGTAAGTAATGCCGCCATGGCTTACTATTCTTCCATGCGTTTCACTTATCTTGCCCATTCCCAAAACTGAAGAGCTTGCAAAGTCTCCCAGGGTGATAACTACCTTGGGCTTTATTATTCCAATCTGCCTAAGCAGAAGCGGTTTGCAGAGCTCCAATTCTGCCTTAGACGGCAGCCTGTTGCGAGGAGGAAAGAATTGTACTACGCTTGTTATATAAAAATCGCTTCTTTTCATCCCTGTTTCGTTTATTATCATTTCAAGGAGCCTTCCGCTTCTTCCTATAAAAGGCCTTAAGAGAAGGTCTTCATTCAACCCAGGAGCCTGCCCAATGAGCATGAACTTCGAATCAAGCCTGCCCTCACCAGGCACGAAGTTTCTGCTTAAATGCCATTCTTCCGCAGAATCAGGAAGCTTTGCATACCTGCGATTGAGCACCTTCATCTCTTCCCATCTGTTTATATATTCATTTACCCTTTGTAGGAGCTTACGTATGTTGCTGAATGGTATTGCCCTAAGAGCTTTCTCATACCCCATCCATTCATATCCGCTATGCTCTCTTGATATTCTTACCCTCTGCCTTCCCGAGTCGCATATAAAAAGAGTAAGCTTTTTCCGTATAAGCTCTCCGTTATCCCTGAATGCATAGGCCGTATCTTCCTTAAAGAAGGGGAGAAATGCGGGCTC
Source organism: Candidatus Micrarchaeaceae archaeon (assembly GCA_038881385.1). Lineage (GTDB taxonomy): Archaea > Micrarchaeota > Micrarchaeia > Micrarchaeales > CABMGC01 > JAKAVK01. The sequence continues at coordinate 8,055 of JAVZPV010000023.1, forward strand.
TATTCCTGTTTCTTCACGGATTTCCCTGATTGCTGCCGCTTTGGCGTCTTCTCCATTTTCAATATGGCCTTTTGGCAGATCTGGCGTTCCTGCAACTCCGCGCCTGCCAATGCCGCGTTTTAATACTAAAAACAGGGTTCTGCCTTTTGATTTTTTGTATACGAATGCACCTGCAGAATACTCTGATTTCATGTACTTACCACCGCAGACACTTTCCGGAAAGCCAAACATAAAGAATCTGCATAAAACCGCACCTACTCATGCATAAATGTGCCTTCAATATATAACTGCCATAAATTATATTGGCATAGGCTACAAGCCAATTGATAACTTAGAGCAGCAAATCCCGGCACCACATTTTTACTTGCCTACCAAGCCCTCAGCTATGCAATAGGCACTCATTATCTTACTGTTAACCAGTTGATTTCCGCCAGAGAAGATATTTCCCAGCCCGGTATAAAGCCAATTGTAATACCCAGGGCATTTAATAGAGCTTGGAGTTAAGTTTGCCGGCATCACTGCGAATACCCTTAACTCAGTTGAGGTTCCGTTGCCATATACATAAGGTATAACCTCCGTGTATGCCAAGAGATTGTTGCCGCCGAAATCAAGGTAGTATACCTGCTGGCTAACGCTCTTGTTACTCAAGAAAGTCTGTTCGCCAATTAAAGTTGCATTCCTGAGTATAAATTCTAGGTCATTTGTTCTGACACCAGATATAAGTAAGCCTATGGGGTGGGAGAGGTTATAAGTGCCGTTTGTGAGGGCTATACTGATATAATTCGAAGGATAATTCTGTATTGCAGTTACATTAAATCTGCTCTGATTTGTAAAGAGATTGACTATGCTGCCTGCATGGCTTACGTTTAGCTGGGCATTTTCGCTTATGACCAAAGCCGATGCTGGTTTTGCTCCAGGGTAATCAGAAAGCAGCAAAACGTAAATTAAAACTGCAGCTACAGCAAAACCAATGCCTAGATTATTCTTTATGTACGCTTTCCGCTTTTGCTTAATTGCATAAGGAAAAGATAGGCCATACCTGCTTGCAGCTAGGATCATCACTACAATGCTTATATAGAAAAGCAGTATGCCTGCAAAGATGTGTATTGTAAGGATCGCGTTGCTTGGGCCGTAAAAGAACCAAGCAATTGCGATGCCAAGCATTCTCATTATGTTTAGCAGCAGCATAAGGGCAAAACCGCTTGCTATCCAAAGCCCTTTCCTAGCGGTCCTACCATTGTACATATAGGCAAGTGGCGCAAGAAACATTACTGTGCTTATTAGTACCCCTATGCCTACGCACGTTTCGCCTATACCTATAGTATAAGTGTTTGCGCTTATTGTTATTGGAGCTATGTAAATTGAATTAGGGAAAATTAGTTTAATAATATTAAAAATCAGCACAGTATTAAATGCTGCAAAATCGAGGTTGACCCCTGCAAGCACTAACAGCAAGGCAGGAGAGGCGAACAGCGAATAGACCATCAAAAACTTGAATTTTGAAATGTTCTGTGCACCAAACAGGAAGGAAGCCAGAGCAGCAATCATCAGCGGAAACAACAGCATATCAACTCTCATGTCAATAAAGACATAAGACAAATTAAGCCTTAGAAAAACTAAGATAAAGAAAAGGGCTACAAAAGCAAATATCCCAATTGCAATGTCGCGCCTTCCGACTTTCGGCACTATGTCCTCTTTTCCAATAAACAGTGCAAGCAGCGGAAGCATAAGCAAAGGCACAGCTATATAAGTGGTAAAGTCAGAATCGCTTACAGTAAGCGAAGTTGCAAGGTATTCATCGGCAAGGGCTATGGCAATTAGAACTGCAAATATGACAATTCCAGCCTTTTTGTTGTATCTCATAAAACCGCCAATGCCCTCAGTCGATATGGACGTCATCAAATTTCAGCAGTTACTCTTTTCTTCACCGGGCAGAAATATACCTCACTCTAGTTTATAAAATCTCCACTTATGATATGAATATGCAGAAATCAGGCCCGAAGGGGTTTAGTTACCTGCCACATACCGCAGATGCAGCTTTTATGGCCAAGGGCAGGAACTTTAGAGAAGCGCTGCAGAATGCAACAGTAGCGCTGCTTAGCCTCATGCTAGATGTAAAGCAAATAAGATCGCTTAACTCAAAAGGCCTAGAG
>JAVZPV010000024.1:0-9896 GCA_038881385.1 Candidatus Micrarchaeaceae archaeon
AAGGGTCTGTTCCAGATTCAATACTTAAGGCAATGGACCTACCTAAGGAAAGCGTGATCAAGGTTTCCGGGACTGTAAAAAGGAATGCGCAGTCAAAGAAGGGCTATGAAGTAATACCTGTTTCGATAGAGAATCTCAATCCATTGTCAGCGAACATACCTTTTGAGACTACAGGAAAGGTGCCAGCTGACCTTGACGTAAGGCTCAATTACAGGTATATAGACCTCAGGCGCCTCGAAGCTACCTCTATATTCAATATACAATCCTCTATAATCAGAGGCTTCCGCGATGCGGCGGCAAGGCATAAGTTTACCGAGATAAGGCCGCCGAGCATAGTAGAGGCTGCAACAGAAGGCGGGACCGACCTTTTCCAGATTCAGTATTTTGAAATGAAGGCTTATCTGGCACAGTCTCCCCAGCTTTACAAGCAGCTTTGCGTAATAGGCGGAATAGACAGGGTATCGATGATTGTACCGGTGTTCAGGGCCGAGAAGCATAACACGAGTTACCATCTGAACGAGAGCACGCAGATGGATATAGAAATTGGATTTGCTGACCACAAGGATGCAGTAAAGATGCTCAAGGCCTTTTTCCTCTCCATGCTTAATTCTGTGAGGAAAAGCAATTCTGGAGACCTGGAGGAGCTCGGGGTAGAGCTTAAAGCCACAAAAATAAAGGAAATAACTTACAAGCATGCCCTCAGGAAACTCTCGGCAAACGGGTTCAATATAGAATTCGGCAGCGACCTTGGCAGGGAGCATGAGGAGATGCTCTGTAAGACGGTGGGCGAGGCTGTGCTGGTATTTGGGTATCCGACCTCTCTGCGGGCTTTCTACAGCATGCCCAATGAAAAAGACCCAGAGATCTCAAACAGCTATGATCTGATTTACAGGGGCCTTGAAATCTCAAGCGGCGCGCAGAGGATACATGAACCGGAAATGCTTGTTGAAGCCCTAAGAAAGAGGGGCCTTAATCCTGAAAACTTCAGCTTTTACATAGACGCATTTAGAAGGGGGGCGCCGCCGCATGCTGGATGGAGCATCGGGCTCGAGAGGCTTACAATGAAGATTTCTGGAAAGCAGAATATACGGGAATGCGCCTTGTTCCCAAGGGACAGGGACAGGCTGGTGCCCTGATTTATGAGTCATAATTTGGTGATAAAATGGCAGCCATTGGCAACGGTATAAAAAGTATAGAAGTTGTAGAGATAAAGAAAGGCGATGACACTCAAGTCATACTTGGGCATGCGGGCTTCATAAAAACTGTCGTAGACCTCTACGAGGCAATGGTCGGCTCAGTGCCTGGCATTAAATTCGGTCTTGCCTTTGCCGAAGCAAGCGGGGCATGCCTGATAAGAATTGAAGGCACCGACGAAACCTTGAAGCTAGAGGCAGAGCGCAATCTTATGCGCATATGTGCAGGGCACAGCTTCATAATACTGTTCAAGAATGCCTTTCCTATAAACATTATCAACGAATTGAAAAACGTGCAGGAGGTCGTCCACATATATTGCGCGACAGCAAATCCGGTACAAGTTATAGTGGCTCGCACTGACCAGGGCAGCAGCATATTAGGAGTAGTAGACGGGTTCAGCCCTAAGGGCATAGAGAAGGAAGAGGACGTGCAGAAGAGGCTTAACCTGCTCAGGGAACTGGGCTATAAGCGGTAAAAAGGCTTGATATGATGGCTTTTGTGCTTCTTGACAGCAGCAAAGCACGCATAGCAATAGAAGGACTTGAGGCCAAATATCCAAATGCCTGTTATTACCTTAATTTTTCTACCCCCATTGAACTTTTTGTTGCTGCAATACTTTCTGCACAGACAAGGGATGAGGTAGTTAATTCGGTTACGCCGCAGCTTTTCAAGAAATACAGAACTGCAGCTGATTACGCAAATGCAGATCTGGATGAGCTGATAAAATTTGTGAAACGCGTGAGCTTTGCGGGCAACAAGGCAAAGAACATAATCTCAGCGTGCAGGATTATAGAGCAGAAGTACAACGGCAAAGTACCGGATCGTATGGAGCAGCTGCTGGAGCTTCCAGGGATAGGAAGAAAGACTGCGAACACGGTACTTATAAATGCTTACAATAAAGTAGAGGGCATTCCTGTCGATACGTGGGTAATAAAACTGTCAGGCAGAATAGGCCTGTCAAAGAGCAAAGACCCTGAGGAGATTGAGAGGGACTTGATGCGAGTTGCAGACAAAAAGTACTGGAAGAATATAGCATATGTGCTGAAAGCACATGGCAAAAAGGTGTGCCAGTCGCAGGTGCCATTGTGCAGCAAATGCTTCCTTGCTGGCATATGCCCTAAGAACAATGTCACGAAACAAGGCTGAATTTGACGAGGCAAAGCGATGGATTACATATCTGACTTGCACATACACTCCAAATATGCAGGCGCGTGCAGCGAACAGCTTGTGCTGGAAAACTTAGACAGTGTTGCTAGGTCAAAAGGCATAGGAATAATAGGCACAGGGGACTTCACGCACCCTTTATGGTATAAAGAAATTGCCGGCAAACTGTACGAAGTAGACGACAGCGGCACATATGCGCTCAAGGGAAACAAAGCTGGCACAAGGTTTGTGCTTACGAGCGAGGTTGCTGTCTTCTTTCAGGGGAGGACTAACAGCAGGGTAAAGAAGATACATAACCTTATACTAGCCCCAAACCTTGAGGTTGTTGCGCAGATAAATGAGGCACTGGGACGGTTTGGCAACCTTGGAGCCGACGGCAGGCCCATTCTCCAAATTAGCAACAGCGACCTGATAGAAAGCCTGCACAAGATTGATGAGAGAATAGCTGTGATACCCAGCCATGCATGGACTCCGTGGTTTGGGGCCCTAGGCCAGATGGGCTTTGACTCCATAAAGGAGGCTTACGAGGACCAAGAAAAAAGGGTTTTTGCAATAGAGACTGGGCTGTCTTCAGATCCGGGCATGAACTGGAGGGTCTCTGCACTTGACAAATATGCCCTTGTATCGTGGGGCGATGCGCATTCCCTGCCTAAGCTTGGGAGAGAAGCAACAGTAATATCAATGGATGGCGGGCCAAGCTACGATGGAATAATATATTCGATTAAGGAAAAAAAGATCAGGATGACTGTTGAGTTTTATCCTGAGGAGGGGAAATACCATCTTGACGGGCACAGAAACTGCGGTGTGTCCATGACCCCTGAGGAGGCGAAGAGGTACAACAACATATGCCCAAAATGTGGAAAAATGCTTACCATAGGTGTTTTGCACAGGGTGGAAGAGCTTGCCGATAGGGACGATGGATACAGGCCTGCAGGCGCGGCGCCATATTTGCACACGGTTCCGCTTCAGGAGATAATAGCATACGTGACTAAAAAAGGGGCCGGCACAGCGTATGTTGCAAACCTGTACAAAAAACTGATAGATGAATTCGGCACGGAATTCAACGTACTACTGAAAAGTGACCTGGCAGGAATAGCAAAAGTTGACGAATCACTTGCAAAAGCTATAGAAAACGTAAGGTCAGAGTGCGTGAAGATAATTCCCGGATATGACGGCGTGTTCGGTATAATAGATATATTGGGGCGCATAAACGCGGAAAAGGGCCATGGGAGGCAAAAGCAGATAATAGACTTTTGAAAAAAACAGGCCATTGAAAATACAAAAGCCTTTTAATATTTAACTGCAAATTCTTGACTATGAAGGCATATTCAAATATAGCTGCTGCAGTGTTTGCGCTTTTGCTTCTCGCCTCTTCCGCCAGTGCTTATACTACACATATAAATGCTCCTGCCGTTGTATTCGGGCAGGACACAGGAATACTTACTACAGTATCGCTCAACGTTACGCACGGCAACGGCAATGTGACAATAAAAGGCCCAAGAATAGTGAATATTTCAACCCTTGAGTCGGCGCAGGCAGCTGCGGCCTATGCGTCTTATTTTGTAGGGGTTAATGAGAAAGACTACAATTTCACATATACCATATATAACGCATCTAATGTAAGCGGACCGAGCGGAGGGCTAGCAATGACAATGCTAGCAGTTGCGGCCTTGCAGGGCAGGCAGCTGCCTGAAAACTTTACCGCGACAGGCACCATAAACCAGGATGGCACAGTCGGGGAGATAGGGGGCGTATATGACAAGGCTGCAGCAGCTGCTTCGAAAGGCATGCACTACATACTGGTACCTTATGTGTACCCAGGCTCATTCGAAAATGAGCTTTACTATATCTCCCAGCAGCTTTTTGGTATAAAGGTAATAGAGGTAATGAACGTTTCTCAGGCGCTGGGCTACGTTTACGGAAAACTTTATTTAAGCCCTGTCAGCTACAACGTAACAGAATACTACCATTTGGCGTCTCTGCAGCAGGCAAACCTCACCTGCACTGCTTGCAATATGAGCGCTTTTGCAGAGCTTGAGGGATTCACCCTTAATCTGACCAATGCCACAATAGAATCGGCACCGGAGCAGCTCTCAGGCCTTAAGCAGTCTATGCTCGGCCAGGAGGCCAAATTCGCACAGATAGCCGCAAAGGGCTACCTCTATGCCGCTTCAGACCTATCATTCCTGCTTTATGACAATGCCTATACAATTGCTGCATCGGCAAATATTACAACCGCATCGGCAAACATTATGATAAGCAATTTAACCTCATACTGCTCGTCGCTGACTCCGCCTCAGATGACAAACCTTAATTATGAGTATGTAATAGGAGGGGAGCTTAGGCAGTCGTGGGGTTCTATATATGCTGGCATAGCCGGGCAGCAGCTCGCATCTTCACAAAGCTCAGACGGCCTGATTGAGGCAATAAACACTGCTGGCAAGGCCAGCGGCTGGTGCCAGGCTGCAAGCAAGATGTATAGCATTGCTAGCTCTCTCGGAGGCCAGCCGGTAGCCCTTAACTCAAGCATAAAGGCAGATGCACAGAAGGCTATCAGCCAATCAAGCTCCTTTAATTCAGACAACTTGTATTACCAGTCTGCGGTAAACAACTATAAAGAGGAAAACTACGGCGCCGCGCTTTATGCAATGTCATATGCAATGGCAATTTATGGAAGCGCATACAGCATGCACAATGAGACGTTACTTATGGGCAACCTGTCAAACTTCACGTATGGCGCGTGGCCTACGCAATTTGCTTTGCAAGCACGGTTCTACCAGAATGAGGCTATGCTTACAGGGAACCAGAGCGAGAACGAATCTGCATTTTATGTGGCTATGCTGGCAAAGCTCCTAAGCTCAGACAACCGCCTTATAACAGCTTCTTTCTACAACGTTTCGGTAAATAGCACAGCGCAGCAGAATTACAATGCGATTGAAAGCCAGGTGCAAGCAGTGCAGCAGCAGATCCAGAACGTATATGTTTTGCTTCTTGCAATCCTAGTCATATTGTTAATAATACTGCTAATGCTCTTTGTTGTCTTGCTTAGGCCGTATACGCGGAAGCAAGCTGAAGCAAGCGGTAATTCAGGCAGGCGCACGAGGAGGAATCATGCGTGATCCGTTCTGCAATAAAGAGGATATAGCTGGAACCATATTCTATAAAAGCAGGCATTTTATGGCCTTGTACAATATAAGGCCGATACTTCCAGGCCATAGCCTGCTTATTCCGATACGCCATGTGACAAGGATAACGGAACTGGATGAGGAGGAGTCAAAGGACATGGTTCGCTCTATGAAGGAAGTGCTGCCTGTGCTGGTTAAATTTTACGGGGATAAGGACGGCTCTTACAACCTTGCTGTGCAGTCAGGACCGTCATCAGGCAGGACAATAGACCATCTGCACATTCATCTTATCCCAAGGAAGCCTGATGACAGGTACCATAATTCAGGTTTTAAAGTCGATATTTTGGAGAACCTCGAGGGGCTGGATCTGCTGCACGTAAGGCAGGAGGTAAAGCGGCTGAGGGAACATTTCGGCTTTGTTTACCAGGCTTAGAATCTAAACTGCTGGTTTCTGCATCGTATTTTCTTGCTGATTCTTTAAGCGCGTCTCTGCATGAGTTCTCTGGGCTTGCTTCCTTGCGGAGTATGCCTTCCTCACTGCTGTTATGATCGTATACAGCATCAAGTTTGCCCGGTTCATTCGCATCAAAGGGCTTTCTGCCCGGCAGGTAAACCATCATATAGACACCCTCGCATGATGCCTTTTGCACAAAATGCCTGCTGCAGAAATTGGCTGGTCGCTACGCTCATGCACACAATTTCTAGGTCTTATGGCCATTATCTCACCAAAAAACTCAAAAGTGAATTCGGTAATGAGAGATTCGCCAATAGCATTTATTAATCTTCCGTCAATGGCCAAGTTAGTGGACGTCTATTCACGGATTGTTTCTATATGTAAACAGGGAAAAGTTGTGATGCCAGTATCGTAACAAGGGCAAGGGCCATTGCTGCGAGCGAGAGGTTCCTCGAGAATTTATAAAATGCTGCGCTCTTCTTGTAAAGGTATAGAATTCCGAGATATGCAAGCATGATATCCGTTATTGCTATAAGCGCAAGATATGTAATGTTTAGGAGGAACGGCCTTTCAGCGTAAAAAAGGGAAATGCTTATTGCTATTGCTGCAGCGTACAGCACAAGGGCCAGGATTGCTGATGGCATTACTCCGATAACCTTTGCAAAGCTTCTTACATTCCTTACCTTAGTGTCGCCCTTAAGGTCCCTTATTGTACCGTGTATTTCCCTTGCAAGCCCACTGAGGAAGATCATTGCGGAGATGAGCAGTATTACCTTGCTTGGTGAGCTTTGGACAACATAGCTTCCGTATATGAAAGGAATTGCCATAGAGAAGGCTATGTAGGCGTTGCCCCAGAAGAGCATCTCCTTGAGCCTGTAGCTGTAGGCCATAGATAACCCTCCGAAGGCTATAGCTATTACAAAGGAGTATTCATTGACTAGAAAACTTGCGGCTATTCCTGCCAATAGGCATGCATATGTAATTGCCATGGCTTCGCATTTTGTAAGCTGCCCTGTAACAAGGGGCCTTTTCTCATTGTTCGCCTTATCCACTTCGACATCGAAATAGTCGTTTATGGCAAATGCAGCCATGCTTATGAAGATTGGCGTAACCAGGCTTAGCGCAAAAATAGGCAATTTTGGTATTCCGCCTGAAGCAAGCTCTGCTGCTATTACAGCAACTACAAGCATTAAGCTGTGCTCTATCCTAGTAAGCCTTAAAATTGCAGCGATCTTCTTAATCATGATTAGAGTTGTGCTGAAAAGGTTTAAAATTGGTCATGGGCATGCAAAGCGCAGCATTGCCATGCGACTTCGCGGTTGCCAGCGGCCAAGTTTACTTGTAACGTGAGATAGCCGTGCCAAGCCTTTCTATTGCACCCTGAAATAAAGGGCTTGCCTTGTGGCAATGCCTTTGGAGAAACATCGCAAAAGTTCCTGAATTTGAGCCTATAGTATATATCAGCTTAGGGTTGCATATGTCTATGTACTCAAGTGCTTGGCTGAAGTCTGCATGGTCGCTCAGGGCAAACTGCACATCTGTATTAAATGTGGTAACCTTTGCCCAGCCGGTTGCTACAGCTGTAAAAACGCGCCTGCCGGTCCTCTTTTCTAGCTCAAGCTTCATCTCTGCCAATTTTGGCATGCTTACTATTCCTACGAAATTTTCATTGCGCATTTCCGAAAATTGATTCCATTCTAGCTTAACTCCGAAAGATTGGTAAATCTTGTTTATTGAGCCTATTTTTTCATCTACAAAAGGCACAATGCCTTTTTCATTAAGTATCTTTACAAGCTCCTGGGCCTTTCCCATTGAGTACGCCCCGAAGAGCACTATGCCTCTGCCTGCCTTATAGCTTGCGTAGAACTGTATTGCTGAAATTACCTCATTCCTGTCCTCGAATGCGATTCCTGGATGCGGATAAGTTGAGTCTATCAGAAGCACGTCTGCTTCCTTTATTTCTATCGGCTCTGCGGCATACGATTCCTGCATGAGATAATCCCCTGTATAAACAATGGAAAAGCCAGAAGACTCTGATTCTGCATAAAGCTGCCTGGAGCCCAGCATATGCCCTGCATTCAGTAGCCTTACCCCTTTGGGTATTTCGGCATCGGTAATCTTTTTGCCGCGGCATTCTAAGAGCGCCTTTGTTATACCGCTTGCTAAGGTGCCTTTGCCTTTCCTTATTCCAGATGTATGGTCTGAATGCGCATGTGAAACGAAATTGAGGTCAGAATCAGGCTCATGCCTGTCAAGCGCTATTTTATGACCGCCTGCTAGCACTGCCATCAAGTCGCCTCTATCGTGATTGGATATTAGCCTTTATATATGTGATTAAAGAAAATTTATTATTCTGTTATAAGGTCCAGTCTATGGCGGAGAAGGTAATAATACTTGGAGGCGGGCCGGCAGGGCTATCGGCTGCAATATATACAGCAAGAGAGCAGTTCAACCCCTTGGTTATAGCAGGCTTTAATTCCGGAGGCCAGTTGCTCCTTACCACTATCGTAGAAAACATACCTGGTTTCCCTGAAGGCATTATGGGGCCTGATTTGGTGGCACGAATGCGCAGGCAGGCGGAGAGGTTCGGGGCCAGGATTATAGATGCTGATGCAACGGCAGTAGACCTTAAATCGCGCCCTTTCAAGGTAACGGCCGATGGCAAAACATATGAGGCAGAGTCAATTGTGATAGCCACTGGCGCAAATGCAAAGTGGCTCGGCCTCGAATCTGAAAAAAAGTATATAGGCCATGGCGTCTCTAGCTGTGCCACATGCGATGGCGCCTTTTTCAAAAACAAAGATGTGATTGTTGTTGGTGGGGGCGATACGGCTATGGAGGATTCTATCTTCCTTACAAGATTCGCTAACAGTGTAACCATAGTACACCGCAGGGATTCGTTTAAGGCAAGCAAGATAATGGCTGAGCGTGCATTAAGCAATCCCAAGATAAAGGTTATCTGGAATTCGGTTATAGAAGAGATAACAGGCGATTCTGTGGTAAAAGGAGTAAGGATAAGGAACCTAGCAGACGGCAAAATCACTGAAATGCCCATAGAAGGAGTATTCATAGCCATAGGCTATTCTCCAAATACCAAGGTCTTTGAAGGCCAGTTGGAGCTTGACAGCAGGGGCTATATAGTAACAAAGGATGAAGTGCTTACAAACATAGATGGGGTATATGTTGCAGGAGATGTCGCTGACCATTTTTACCGGCAGGCAGCGACCGCTGCTGGCAGCGGAGTAAAGGCGGCATTGCGTGTACGCGAGTACTTGCAGGGCCATTGAAGCATTTAGAGTTAATGGGAATGGAAGGGAAAGAGGCAGGCAGTAAAAATAGCAGCAAAATTTATGTTTCTGTAGTAATTCCTACGCTAAACGAAGAGCCTAACATTGAGCAGCTGCTCCGCGAAATAGAGTCTGAACTTTCAGGAAAAGAAAATGAAGTAATAATAGTGGATGGAGGCTCAACTGACAATACTGTAAAGATAGCAAAGAGGCATGGCGCTAAAATCCTCCATGAAAAGAGCGGAAAGGGAGCTGCCCTTCTGAAAGGTTTCAGCGAGGCGCGCGGTAAGATTCTGATATCAATGGATGCCGACCTTTCACATAGGCCCGTTGAAATGCGAATTTTGATAGCGGGAATAGAAGCAGGCTATGATATATGCATGGGTTCCCGCTTTATCTCTGGCGGCGGAACTGATGATATGCCTTTGGTAAGGGTGCTTGGAAACAAGTTTTTTGTATTCCTTGTAAACTTGCTGTTCGGGTCAAACTACAGCGACTTATGCTACGGTTACCGGAGCTTCAATAAGGAAGCGCTGAAAAAAATGGAATTGACTGAAAGCGGATTTGGCATAGAGACGGAAATTAGCATACAGGCAAAAAAAGCAGGCCTTAAAACAATGGAGATTCCGAGTGTGGAGAAAAAAAGATCTGCAGGGGAGGCGAAGCTGAAGA
>JAVZPV010000025.1:0-9243 GCA_038881385.1 Candidatus Micrarchaeaceae archaeon
CAAGGAGCAGCTCCGTGCTCTGGTATTCTGTAATCGGATACGGCTCGGATACGTGCGTTGCCTTGAACGAATTTACTTCAACTTCGTACCCTGTAGGTGCCCTTTGGTCCTCTCTGACAACGCCGCTCAGTTCAACGCTGGATTCCACAGTGGATACGCCAGCAGCCGACCATGAGCTGCCATCGACATTGTTCCTTTTTACTGCGCATTGTATAATCCCTGTATTATCCCTTAGTATTACGAATACTATGCTTCCGCTTTCTCTTTTCCTATGTATCCATCCTCTCAGCTTTATCTCCGAGCCAGTGTGCCTCGGCGCATCAGCAATGTGCAGAAACCCGCCCAAATTATCACTTGCTACAATTTGTTATCTATCTTGTTATTTGCCTCGTTAACTTTATAAGCACTATATCTTGGAGCAAACCGTATTATCCTTTTCTGTTGATGTCATTTTCGATGGCTTAAAGGTAGAACATGGACGAAAGCGATCTATTGAAGAAATACAACAGCCTATATCTAGAGATAATAATGAAGTACAAAGATTACATAGAGGAGCAGGAAAGCCTTTATGTAGCAGAATTGCCAAAACTCGTAACTCCTGCAGACGAATCGGTAAAAGGCCTTGCAGCGCTAATTCTATCAAAGTTTCAGGATTACAATTACGAAAAGGATTTCTACGAAGCTTCAAGACTGTCTTATGAATTTGTAAAGGAATCCATAAAAACTGTAACTTTGCCAATACAATTTTGGCTTAAGCCCAGCCTTACAATAAACCACGGAGCCGGTGACCTTTTCGACAAAGCCGTTCTTCTGTGCAGCCTGCTTATATCACTTGGAAATCCATCTGCGAAGATAATAATAGTGGTCGGAGAGAATAGACGTTCAGTTGTAGTATATTTTGAGTTAAATGGCAAAATAATTGCTATGGACCTCGAAAAGGGTGTTAGTTCTTTTGGAATCAAAGAAGAATTACTAAAGGCTCTTAGAATTGGCTCAGACGATGCAACTGCTTATGAGTTCAATGACCGAATGTATAACGATATAGCATGAGCCAAGATATGCGGAGAAACTTCAGGCCACGTGAATTTATGCAAAATGCATATTGAACAAATTCACATGCATACTGCCACAAGCATATATATCAAAAGAACTTGATATAGTAGAAGCGAAGTTCCTATTAAGGCATGATGGAATAACAGAGATACACTGGTAAGCAGTACCAGCTACAATTAGCGCTAAAGGCTCCTATGAAGCTTCATCCTTTTCCTTGATTCTTTCCTGAGCCTTGCAAGCTTCTTGGCCTTCCTATATTTTCTTCCAACGAGCCTCTTTTTCTTGCTTACCGATTTCTGCATAGCTTTCACCTTCTCTTATCTATTATTGCTATATATGCCACTCTTTTTAATTGTATTTGCCTGTAGCAATATTTTTCCTATTTCACACTATTAGTTTTATACAAGTGCTTTTGCCTATCTGTGGCAGGCATTGTGCATTAAATGCAATTCATTTTGCAGCCAAATAATTACGCGTTTAAATAAGCGCCTAACGAATCCAGTTCCCTATGCCTTTCTGACCCTTAGCCTGCCTTGCTTCGTACAACTTTTCGGCATATTTGCTAATCCTTTCAGGGGAGAATCCATGCTCGTCGCACATGAACTTGACCAGTTTTTCCCTATTAAGCATACTTTTGCCCATAAGTTCGCGGAAAGCAGATTCGCTCATGTCAATTACATCAGGCTCTGTAAAAACCCTCTCGACCTCCTCCGCATCGGCGTCAAATGATTCACCGTATTTTGCCTTTACGTATTCTTCTATCTCTCTGATGCTTTTCAATTCCTTTACTATCTTCAAGGCGGTCTTGGGCCCTACTTTCCTTATTCCTTCATCAAAATCTGTTCCTATAAGTATGCCCAGCCATACAAGCTGCCTTAGGCTTATACCCATGCTCTGAAGCAAATCCTTAAGAAAAATGCGCTCCAGCTTTACATCAACAGTTATATTGCGCTTTGGCAGCTTCCTCTTGCCGGTCAGGGTAAAATTTCTTATTACCGTATCTGCGCCGAACAGGAATGAATCATAATCTTGGCTTGCGCTCGCGTAAGCAATACCTTTTCTCACAAGGTGCGCAGCCTGCGCTTCACCCTCCGACGGTGCCTGTATGTAAGGTATGCCCATTAGTCCAAGCAGCTCCTTTGAGCTTTCGACTATTTCCTTGTTTATCTTAGTGCTTGCCACTGCATGGGCCCTCGCCTCCTCAAGCATACCACTTTCTTTTGCTTTCTGCCAACCCTCCTCCGCCGCCCTTCTTCTCGCAGCCCTTGCCTCAAGGGTCTTTCTCTTGAGCTCAGGGGGTATGCCATCAAAAATAAAAACAGGGTTTATTCCATAGCCAATAAGGTTTGTCGTCCTGTACATAAGGCCTGACAAGTGGCTTGTTATCTTCCCATTTGAATCCATTAAAGGAGAACCGTCAGGACCTCTGATTATTGACAAAAATTGGTAAATAGTGTTGTAAGCGTCTATCGCTATTGTCTTACCAGCAAGGTCTTCGAACTCTATAGGTTTCTTTACCTCAGCAACAAATTTGCCAAGATCTACTGCCATTCAATCACCTTTTCTTTTCCTTCTTCACAGCAGCATCCCAAAGGCTCACTCCGCCTGGGTCTCCTCCGCCGCCCTTAAACCGGCCCCCTGCCGCTTCAGGTTCGCTGACAAGCTTTATGCCTAGCTCACGCTCTAGCTTTTTTCTTAGCTTTTCGTTAGGCAGCATTCTTTGGCCCTCAACCCTTATAAGTGTGCTTTCCTTCTCATTTATTCTTTCTGCGAGCACCTTGGTGGAAATCCCCAGTGAATTGCGCGCAGACTTTATCCTGCTTCCGTAATCAGCAACAAGCTCTGGTTCTTCCAGCTGCAGCTTATTCACGGCCCTGGAGCCTGGTTCAGAGCCCTTTTCAGGACCAACGACCTGAAGCGGCGCCTTGCCTTTTGCGCACCTGCCGCAAAGCATCATCTTTGCACCTTCAATCTCTACTATGTAAACTGTTTCGGCAGGCCTTCCGCATATGTCGCAGTCATACACGCTATCCCCTTTTTAATTTTACTTTATGTTATACTATATAATAAAATAGTGATATTAGTGGCTGTTTCAAATCCTAAAAGCTCTAAGAAGGCCAGGAAGGCCCGTAGTTCGCCTAGGTCTCCACTGCCTAAATTATACAGATGGCCTGCGGCAGTTGCGGTGGGACTATTCTGCCTTGCCATGCTTGCGTATATAACAATATATGCGCAATACCTCGGAACCGCTTTGGTCCTTGCACTAATACTAGCGCTTCTGGTGGCATGCGGTTCCGCAATAGCCTATATCCTAGAGGCGGTTGGTTCTTACGGTATGGTAGTGCTGCTGACAAAAACTGGCATAAGCTTCATAGATAGCCTCTCGCGAAGGTACGGAAGGCAATGGAAGGCAATAGTAGACTGGGGCTTTGTCCTCAGCTTTGGCCTGCTTTCCGTGTTAATATTCAAGAAGTACGCAAGCAAAAAAATGTTCGCCTTCGGAATTGTGTCGATAATTGCAATGCAACTTTTCATACTTCCGTATCTAAGCATAGCCTATCAAATAATACAGATACCCCAACTTAACTTTGGCGGAACATCTGCAAGCAGCCCCTATGCTGTAAATTCTCCGCTTGACATTTTCGGCATACAGATAAACGCAATTGGCCTTGTTTTTACTATCCTATCAGTAATAGGCGGATTTGCCCTATTCATACTCTCGGAATTGGCATATATTGCAGCAATAATAATTCATGGCATTGTTGTTTTCGCCTTGTCAGCTCTGGCTGCTCCTAATGCGGCACATTCTTCAGCATCAACACTTCCGCCGCCTGCAGGAGTGCCTTTGCCTGTAATATTTTTCCTTGATCCATCGGTGATCATACCAATCCTGCTTGCTCTCATATTTCTAGTGGTAGTCCACGAGTTCTCCCATGGTGTAATAGCGCGCCAGAGCAGTATAAAGATCAAGAACATAGGCGCAGCACTTTTCGGAATAATACCTATTGGGGCACTAGTAGACGTAGATGAAAAGGGCGTATCAAAGCTACCAGCAAAGTACCAGGACAAGATCTCAATAGCCGGAGTGTCGCTAAACTTCTTCCTTACAATAGTCTTTTTTGCCCTTTTCCTGCTGATAATTTATGTAGTTGTACCTCCCCTTGTAGCCAATTCCGTTTACATATATGCTGTTGTTGCAGGCTCTCCTGCACAGCATGTAATACCAAGCGGCGCAATAGTATACAAATGGAACGGCTATAAAATTAGCAACATATCTAACCTTAAAGTAGCAGCCGCAAAAGACCTTCCCTATTCAACAGTTAACATATCGACTAATTATGGCAATTATTCAGTAGTCGCAAACGCAACTGGAAAAATAGGAGTGGAGTTGTCCGAGCGGGTAATGCCAAAGCCAGGTATAATTCCTGCTATAGGTAATTTCATCTACGAGTTCATAGGGCTTTCTTTCATGCTTAACTTCTACGTAGCAATATTCAACATTCTCCCTATACCGCTTTTCGATGGCTGGCGAATATACAAGCTCAAATTGGGAAGTAAGAGCATGAGGATAATAACAATAGCAGCAGTTATCATCCTGATAATGCTGTTTGTGCCATTCATATGGTATCATTAGAGCCCCAGTGCAGCAAACATAACAGGCAGTATTATAGTAGCGTCACCATCTATAGTAACATATTTTGCCCTCTCCTTTACCTTGCCCCACGATACTGCTTCAGTAAGCCTGGCCCCAGACAGGCTTCCGTCATATTGCGACGCTGTAGTAATATATACTGCATAGTCGAGTCCGCCTTTGAATTGGTTCCACCATATGACATGGTGCTTGCTTATCCCGCCCCCTACCATTAGCGCTCCAGTAGTCTTGTGTTCAAAGGCTATGTCGCTTAGAGCCTTCTCATCCTTTAATACGTTTATCTTGAACCGCTTTCTTTGGGAATATAGGAGTAGTTGGGTCCCGAATGCCCCGTCTACTATTCCGGGTACGAAGATTGGAACTTTATTAAGGTAAGCCTGCCTGAGTATAGAGCGACTATCTTTTATGCGCTTTCCGAATTCCCAAAGCAGCTCGTATCCGGAATACTCTTCCTTGTAATCCTTTGACGAATAAATGTCATCCATTATCTCTATGAACGCATCCTCTACAGCAAGCCCATACTCATCGCGCTCTATGAATATGTTTCCAAGTCTGTAAATGTTCATCTTAAGAAGCTTGCTGTCATCAACTTCAAAGGTTCCATGGCTGTATTTTCCTCCATGCGCTTTTGCAAGATCATGGTCAAGAGTCCCGCATGTGGTCACTATAGCATCAAAATTTTTTACAGCGTCGGCAATCGCCCCTCTAAGCCCTGTTGCTATTATGTCAGCCGGAAAGGAAAAGAAATTGAATGAATCCTTGTCAGCCAGCATGCTTTTTATTATATCTATTCCTGCAATCATGTTTTGGGCTCCGAAGCCACCCATGCCACGCATGCTCTCCGCAAGTTTGCTTACGGTCATTCCTTTCTCTATCTTCAAGTCCTTAACGTGCTTTTTTAGCATATTTTCCTTCTCGCTTGCCATATTCTCATCTGCAATATCCAACACGATTGAATTGGCAACGAAGCTATAAAATATATCGTTTCAGCTTGTTGCACCTGCCTCCCAAAACGCAATTAAAAGTCAGTTACTTGCTGCCGAACAAACACAAATAAAACTAGGCCAAAAACGCCGAATCATTCACCGAAGCGCGGATGGATTCTAGAAAAATTAATAAAGGCGCACAGTCTGGTCTTTACTAAAGTAAAAGATATTTCCGGTAATATATGCTATACCGCTATTCGATATGCCTGCTTAGTCTTTTAAAGTTTATCAGCAAACATATTTTGTCTTTTTTTCTTAAATTGATGTGGTGGTGTTGATGGGAAGCAGGAAGTTTAGCCTTTATGATATAGAGCAATTTATCAGGGAAGCAGGGGCTGAGAAGATAACCGAGGATGCAGTTGTGGGTTTGGAAAAAGAAATAGAAAAGCTTGCTGAACGCATAGCTGACAGGGCGATGAAGTATGCTGAGCATGCAGGCAGAAAAAAGCTTATACGTACATCAGACATAATGCTTACAGGCAAACCTGAAATGTTCAGCCAGCTAGAGAAGCCCTGAAAGCTTAAGGGCGAATGCAAGAACCACGAACAGTAACTCAAATGCTGATATATAAAAAGTGACTTCCAGTTCGGTTGCTTTCTTCATGTTCATTACAGCGTGCGTAAGACTGTAAATCTTCCTGCCATATGGTGGTTTGAAAGTGCCGTCAGCCTGCCTTATACCAAGGTCGTTTACGCTAAACTTTCTCCTAAGGTGCAATACGAACTCTATTATCCAAGGCATGAAAATTATCAGCCCAAAAGCCTCTGCCTGTCCTGTGACCATCGCAGCTACCAGACCAGCTCCAACCGCATAGGTAAAGCTGTCCCCGGGTAGAATTTTGGATCTCAGATTGAAAGGAAGAAAAGCAAGTATCGAAGCAAAGAGCAGCGCAGACACTAGTGTGCCTATATAACTGCCGTAGAAAAGGCAGTACAGGAAAAGCCCGCCGCTTGCTATCAGCGAGGTCATCGGCTGCAGGCCGTCAAAGCCTCCTAACAGGTTGAATGCGTTCGATACGAAGATTACTGCAAGTGGTATAACTATCAAAGGATACAGGAGGCCGAGATGCACTATTCCTATAAATGGCACGTCCATGCTGCTGACCCCTGCATTAATTGCCATTAGCGGCAAAGCGCCAAGAAAAGTAAGCAGTGGCTTCTGCCATTGTTTCAGCCCTTTGCGTATGTCTTTGCGTGCTGTACTCTCGACCCTCTGCCTTTTCACATTAATATCGTCTAGAAAACCTACAAAGGCTATTAGTGTTACGGAAAGCGCAACGGCAAGAAGTGTTGACAAGGCCCTCGTTACAGGCACAAAGACGAAAGTTGCTCCAAAGGTATACGCAAGCACGCCTACTATTATGCCAAACGCCACGGCAAGCCCTCCACTGCTTGCAAGAAGCAAAGGCCTCTTTTTATTGTGGTCTTCTCCCACCACTCCTGCTCCATATAGGTATGAGATCAGGAATCTTGTGCCTAATATTGTAACCAAAAAAGCGAGAAAAGACGGCACTATTATAGTGAGAAAACTGCTGTACATCTGTGTACATATGCCTATGTATGCTTAAAAATGTTTATAGCTAGAAAGATTTCAAAGCCGGTAAGACAATGGATATACTGCTTATCTCATTCACAGCCTTCTCATTCATAATCTTCCTCATTATGCTTGCAATAGACCTCAGAAAGCCTTTTTCAAGGAGGACATATGGAAGTGAATTGCACCCATATGGGTACCACCCTAAAGTTCTTGTAATAGTACCATGCAGGGGAAAGGATCTTACTCTGGGACGCAATCTAAGGTCTATTAAAAACCAGGAATATGGCGGCAGCTTCAGGGTTGTTGCAGTTGTAGATGAAGCAGAGGACAAGGCAGTGCCAATAATAAGGAAGGCTGGCATAGAGTTTGCTGTTTCAGGACAGTTAAATGGCATGAGTAGCGGCAAGGTTACTGCAATACTCGCAGCAATCAGGAAATTCAATGGCTATAAAATGTATGTAATTGCCGATTCTGATATAGAAGTTGACAAGCACTGGCTTAGTAATCTTGTTTCACCTATGCAAGACCGTACCATAGGCATTTCAACTATGTTTCCATATTTCAACCCTGTTGGTGGCTTTTGGAGCAAGGTAAAGATGGCATGGGGATTCGTAGGCGAAAGCCTCCTCGAGTCAGAGTCATCCCGATTCGGCTGGGGAGGAAGCCTTGCGTTCAGAAAGGGCATAATAGACAGATGGTTTATTAATCTCGCTACAAGGACAAAGTACGGAGTGTCTGATGACATATGCATTACTATTGCTGCAAAAAGGAAAGGCCTAAGGATCGCGTATACACGGAAATCTCAGCCTAAGGTTAACTCGAACGACAGTTTCGGCCAGTTTTTAGAATGGGCGAACAGACAAACTGCGCTTACGATCCTGGGCTATAAGAAAAACCTGTATATTGGCGTTTTTTACTATTCTGCAGAGATAATTCTCCTGGTTTCAGGCATATCCTTATCGATTTTTGCGTCCCCCATCTTCATTGTGTATTTTTTCCATTTACTCCAAAGCTACCTGAAGGCGTTCAGGCGGGCAAGGAAGCCATATCCTGAGCTGATTTTAATAGTGCCTATAATGCCTTTCCTGTATCTGGCAAACCTTCTTGTTGCAAGTAGGATGGACCACATAGTGTGGAGAGGAAGAAAATATCCGCTTTAACAAAAGTGAAACCAGTCACTTCATGCTGTCAAGAAAAGCTATAACTTCCTTCTCGTGCCCATCCGGCTTCACCTTTGGGTAGATCTTTGCGATCTTTCCGTTTTTGTCTATTATATAGGTTTTCCTGAGAGTCCCCATGCCAAATATCCCAAGATCCCCATACGCATCATATGCTTTAATTACCCTGCTCGAAGGATCTGAAAGCAGCAAAAGCTTCAGGGAGTACTTGCTGCAGAATTTCCCATGGGACTTCAAGTCATCCTTGCTTATCCCTACTACCTCTGCGCCTCTTCTTCTTATCTCTTCGATGCTTGCGCTGAAGCCCTTTGCCTCTATTGTACAGCCTGGCGTGTCGTCTTTAGGATAGAAATAAAGCACAAGAAACTTGCCACTGTAGTCTCTGAGCGTGTGAGTCTTGCCATCAGTGCCCTCAAGTTTAAAGTCAGGAGCAAGATCCCCCTCTTTCAGTACCATAATTACACCTATATAATTCCATCTAAAAGCTATATATATTGATTCGAAGCATTAAGATACTGCTCTCTGGTGAGGGAATCTCAATTTTTGATATTATTAAAGGCAGGAAGCAGCCTAAGGTAAACATAACAAGTGTGAACCTCAGGTTCATGGGCGAGATGCACAGCGTCGGCGGCAAAATCGTGGACAGCAGAGTATTCGAGCTCAATATACCTTTTCAGAACAAGATAGGCAGCGATCTGCTTCCAGATACGCTGAAGGGACCAAGGTTAGAGATATCTAAAGTGGAGGTGTCGCAACCATTCCAGCTTATAGAGTGCTCACCAAAGTTTCCTGTATACGTAGAGTACATGAACCGGGTTATGTTCAAGCTTAAGATAA
>JAVZPV010000026.1:0-8952 GCA_038881385.1 Candidatus Micrarchaeaceae archaeon
GTGAGTGAAATACATTATAGTGTCAAACCGGCTGCCCCTTTCATTTGCCAAAGATAAGGAAGGCAATATTGTTGCGCATAAGGGCGCAGGTGGCCTTGCCACTGGCGTTCAGTCTTACCTTAATTCCTCAGGGATTGATAATTACGTATGGGTGGGATGGGCCGGCAGCACATTCAGCAAAGAGGATGAAGGCAAAGTAAGGGCTATAGCAAAGGAGAGCAGGAGCATACCTGTTTTTATTGATGAGGCCACAAACAGCGGATTTTACAAAGGCTTTTGCAACAGGACTCTTTACCCTCTATTCCATTACTTTACGGGCTATGTAGACTACGATGACAAAAATTGGGTTATATACAGGAAGGTAAACGAGATGTTCTGCGACGCTGTCCTTAGCATAGCCGAACCTGGCGACATAATATGGATACACGATTACCATCTTATGCTGCTTCCAGCAATGGTAAAGTCCAAAATGCCTGAGGCCATGATAGGCTTCTTCCTGCATATACCATTCCCGTCATACGAAATCTTCAGGCTTTTGCCACGCGAGTGGAGCAGGGGCATTCTTGCTGGTACCCTCGGCGCGGACCTGATAGGCTTCCATACATACGACTATATGCAGGATTTCCTCACGAGCGCCTCTAGGCTGCTTGGGTACGAGAGCAATCTTGGGTACATCGAGGGCCCGGATTCGCTGCTCAAGCGCGTTGATACATTCCCGATGGGCATAGATTTTAGCTATTTTCAGAATGCAGCCAAATCCGAAGCTGTAGCAAGGGAAAAGTCCAGGCTTAGCGAAACGCTGGGCGATGCCAAGCTGATATTCTCGATAGACAGGCTCGATTACACAAAGGGCATATTGAACAGGCTACGTGGCTACGAGCTCTTCCTGGAAAAGAATCCGGGGATGCGCGGAAAGGTGCGGCTTTTCCTCGTCGTAGTTCCGTCCCGCGAAGACATCCCAGAATACGGTGAGCTAAAGGTAGCCATAGACGAAAAGGTCGGTGCGATAAACGGCAAGTTCGGCACGGTAAACTGGGTACCTATAATATACCAGTACAAGTTTATAGAATCGGAGATGCTTGTGGCCCTGTTCGGCATTGCCGATGTTGCCCTAATAACCCCGCTGCGCGATGGGATGAACCTTGTCGCAAAGGAATATATTGCAAGCAAAACTGACTACTCTGGAGTCCTGGTTCTTAGCGATATGGCAGGAGCCGCAAAAGAGCTTGGCGAGGCGGTGATAGTAAACCCAAACCACCCAAAAGACATAAGCAGCGCAATAGAGGCGGCTCTCCTTATGGGCAGGCAGGAGCAGGCCCAAAGGATACGCGCAATGCAGGATAGAATCAGGTCATATGACATTATTAAATGGGGAAACGATTTCATAAAAGAGCTGAACGGGCTTAAGGAAATGCAGGAAATTTTTAACGCGAAACTTTTGGGGAAGCACGAAAAGGACATTGTATCGGAATATGCAAATGCGAAAAGGGCGCTGTTCCTTCTGGACTATGACGGCACGCTGGTGGACTTCTCCGACACTCCGGAAGGTGCCTCTCCGCCGAAGCAGGTTATCGACATACTCTCAAGGCTTTCAGGCAACCAGAAAAATTCAGTCGTTATAATAAGCGGAAGGGGCAAGGGCATACTTGACAAATGGTTCTCTGGAGTCAGCATCTCGCTTGTTGCAGAGCACGGCGTCCTAATACGCGAGCGCGGTTCGGACTGGCGCTACTTAAGGCCGCTTACCACCGAATGGAAGCCTATGATAATACCAATAATGAAAGACTATGCGAACAGGCTTCCGGGTTCTTACGTAGAGGAAAAGGAGTTCTCAGTCGTATGGCATTACAGAAAGGCTGAATCTGAGTTTGCCTCGCTTAGGGTTGCCGAGCTCTTTGACAGCCTTAGCAAGCTGACCGCAAACGCGGACGTGCAGGTATACAAAGGCAATAAGATAATAGAGGTAAAGAATTCTGGAGTAAACAAGGGCACCGCCGCATCGTACTTCATCAGCAAAGAAAGCCCAGATTTCATACTCGCATTGGGCGATGACTATACTGATGAGGATATGTTCAGGCTAATTCCAAAAGAGGCTTATTCGGTAAGAGTTGGCGTAGCGCAGTCTTACGCTAGGTTCAACCTGCATAATGCGAAAGAGGCTATAAGCCTGCTCGAAAAGCTGCTTGGAACAGGCAAATAAAAGATGTGGGGCTTCGTCCGCAGGTTTTTGCATTGCAAAAGTTTGCCGTAGAGCCGCCCTTGGCGCGAATGCCGCCTTGAGCCTTATGCTGGCTCAGACAGGGTTGGGCTTGAACTTCTCCTTGACCTCGTTCATCTCTGCATTTACCCGCTTTTTCCATGCGCTGAATCCATCCAATGCAGGATATTTCGAGTAGAGCTCGTTCAATGTCTTCATCTTCTGCACTGTAAAGAGCAGGTTCCTGAATGCATTTATGTTGCTGATTCCGCTAAGCACCTTGTTGAAAGTGCTTGCTATGCCTATCTTAGGTATCCTGCCGTAGCTTATCTCCTCTGCTTCCTCCTTAGTGAGGAAGTGGCTCATTCCATAATTGATAAGATCGTTGTTGAGCGACTGCAGGTATATCCTGAAGGACTCAAGCCCTGCGGTTTTGCTGCCGTAAAGGCCGTTATACCTTACGTTGTAGTCCCACAGCTTGCCAAGGCTTGTGTCTTTTGCGGCTATAGCATCGCCAGCAACTTCGCCGGCAAGAACCCCAGCAACCATCGCAGGCCCTATTCCGCCTGCGCTTATAGGATTGGGCATCGCCATGCTGTCGCCAGCGCCCATATAGCCTGGGAACACAAGGCTGTCGAACTGCCTCTTAACTGTAACCGACCAGTAACCTTTGCCATTGTTGTCTGTATGGTCTATCTCATGGCTCTTTATCTCCTTGTTCCACTTTATGTACTCATCTATAAGCGAATGCAGAGTGTCTTTCTTCCCGAGCTTCCTGTTCCTTATCTCTATACTCTTCTTCTCAACTCCTACGCCTATATTTATCCTGTTGCCACTCTTCGGAAACACCCATCCATATCCTCCCGGAGCCAAAATCTGGTTCAGGTGAATTAGCGCATTCTTAGGGTCATAATAATTCAGGTCACCGCCGTTATGCTCGAACCTGATTATGTACCTGCCTGTAGACTCAATGTCATCAGTGCTGACTGTGTTTTCTATATACTCATTAGGCGGCAGCTTCCTCCTGAGCGTGCTAGCTATGCCAAGCGCGTCTATCACTATCTTTGCCTTTATCCTGACTTGCTCACCTTTCTCATCCCTTCCGTATATTCCGGTTACTGCGCCCCCCTCTATTATCGGCCCCTCTACCTCATGCCTGGGCCTGTACTCAACCCCGGCTTTTACTGCAAGGTTTGCAAAGAACTGTGCGGTTTTAGGCCTGTTTAAACTGTACCCTTCGCCCTCAAAAGGAAACTTGTTCTGCATGTCAGGGCTGAGAACCTGTACGCCGTCTACCTTTACGTCCAATACCGGCTCGCTCAGCCTTATGTCCAGCCTTTGCTCTATAAAGTCAATATGGCTTTTTGCAACAGCATCTCCGCATACCCATCCCCAGTTTGTCTTTTTGCCTACCTGGGTGTGGTCATTCCTATCAAGCATCAGCACCTTTGCGCCTTTCTTTGCGGCTGCCGTAGCTGCAAGCGCTCCAGCCATTCCTGCACCCGCAACTATGATGTCAAATTCTTCCAATATCTCACCAAAGAATAGAACCAATCATTTTATTACTGCGATAGGTATTACGCCCTCCTCAAACTCTACTTCGGCAAGCGCAAGCGGGTCCGAGATGCCCTCAGGAACCTTAATCAGCGGCGGAGCCCCATACGCAAGCTGCAGTGCCCTGGCGCCTATTATCCTCGCTTTCTCGAAACGCGTGTATTCCATAAAAACACGAAAATACGGCCTATTCCCTAACCGTTAAGCAATACATTTATAGCGCGATAATTTAATAACCTTGCGCTGGCACAATTCATGCCAGTGCGCCTTATAAGCGTGCTGTGTGATTGCCTAGCATGGGCATTGCCGGCGTTTTGAGCGAAAGCCTTGGCACGCTTCTCAGGTGCCCCAGGTCCGTGCTTCCTTACCTTGCTCCTGAGCTGGCGCTTTCCGGCTTGGGCATTGCATTGCTCCGAGTGCTTTACCACACAGCAGGGTACGCCAAGCCATACCTTCCATTTGCAGCTATAGCAATATCTTTCATAGCAAGCCTTTTTGTTACTCCTTTCTTCTACGGCATGTACACTGAGCTTGAGGTACAGAAGCTTAGCTCTAGAAAGGCGTCGGTGCTTGCCGCGTATAATGACACAAAGCGCTGGTACTCAAAGCTCTTTTGGGCAGGGCTGATAAACACAGCCGTTTACCTTGCGATCATTGCCGCATTCGCAGCCGCGGTTATCTTAACCGAGCCGAGCGCGGCTCAAGCGCTTCTGCACGGTTACAGCCAGGCAGCATACGGACTGCTGCGCAAAGCCTATTTAGCAAGTCCTATTGCGATTATAATAACTGCTGTTCTGTTCCTCTCATGCGTCGGCGCTGCGGCCGTGCTTCTGTTTCAGTACGTGCCTGCTATAATTGTAGAGGGCATGGACGCCGCAGGCTCGATAGTGAGGAGCTTTGCTATAGGAACCAAAAACTTCTTTTCTATAGCGGCATTGCTGTCAGTTTTCATAATAGTAATAGCCACGGCTTACGCAGCCGCCTGGTCAATGGGCATTCTGTTCGGCATGCTCGGCGCAGGAATCGGGGCAGTCGCGCAGTTCGTGCTTCCGTCTTTGGCTGGCAGTATTGTCTATCCTTGGTATATAATCAGCATGACCTCATTCTACAATCGCTACGTAAATGGAATAGGCGGCTCCCAAGTTTCCTCATGAGGTAGGGCTTAGGCCTGCTGAAAGCAGTTCGCGCACTTTGGCCTTGTTTGAATCGGCTATGTTTTCCGTTTCCTGCGGATCCTCATGCAGGTCGTAAAGTTCCGGCTTCTTTCCGTTCCTGTAGAATATGAGTTTGTACTTGCCAGAGTATACCGCAGTAGAGAATACATTCTGCCTCAGCTTCGCCCTGTATATCGCGTCAGCAGATTTGGATTTTTTGCGAATAAGCTTGAGAAGATAGGCATCCCACACCTCTGTTATTCCGGTATGTTCGGAAAATACATATTTGTCTCTCTTTACATTGCCGTCAAGCATATCCGACCTGCCAAAGCCTATGTCAAGCAGCGCGTCATGCAAGGCTGTTATGCTTATGGGTTCGGCTATGCGCTCCTGCGTATTTGCCTGCTTGCCGCCCTCGAATTTTGCAGCTATCAGCGGCACGTGGACTATCTCGCTGTATGGAAACATGTTGTGGTACATCTGCCCGTGCTCCATAAAGCCCTGGCCATGGTCTCCGGCTAATACAACCACTGCGTTGTCGAGAAGGCCCCTCTCCTTGAGGGTCCCTAGCAGTATTCCTATCTGTTTGTCAAGGTATGCCATCCTCATGTCCCTCGCCTTAAGGATATACTTGAGGCTCTCACTGTGGTCAAGTATGCCGCTGAGATAAAGCCACTTGTCCTGTTCGACATAGTCGCTTGTTACAAGGCTTGTAGGATAGCCTTCATGGGCCTCCATGTAATTTATGAACATAAAGTTGCCTTCGGGATAGATCTTCTTTGCATAACTGCCTATCAGCTTGTTCGTCGGAGAGGCGCCTAGGTCAATGCTGTAATACCCTGCTTCATCAGCAAAAGCCTTGCTAACCCGCTCCCTGAGCCTCAGGTAAAGTCTGTCCAGGGCACTGCTAGGTATAAAGCTGCTTATCAGATAAGAAAGCTCCAGCATCCTTTTTCTGAAGGCGTCGTTTCCTACCATCTTGAGAGTAGCTCGTACCTTCAGCTTCTTCATCTTCTGCGAGGCGATGGCGACACTGTCGGTATACGACAGGTAGGAGAACCCCTCAGCTATGCCTGTAAACCTTGTCACAAGCGGGTTGTTCGAGAACAGGGCGGTGTTGTAACCCAGATATGAAAGCTTTTTTGCAAGGGTAAGCTCCCCGTCATTTATCAGTTTCTGCTTTACCAGAAAAGGGTCAGTGTTGACGTCAGCATTTTTTAGCTTGTCCTTCATTAGAACCTTTACAGAAGCGACCCTTTTGCCTGTAAACAGCGAAACATGCGAAGGCGCAGTGTAGGTAGCAGGCGATACTGCATTTTCGTACACCACTGCCTTCCGGCTGAGCCTATCTATGGTTGGTAGCTCAAGCCTTCCCCCATAAGCCCTGAAGTAGTCGGCCCTTGCCGTATCAAGCATTATGAAAATTATATTCGGCCTTCGCTTCGCCATGCTTTTTTCCATGCTTTAATTGTATCGCGCATATATTTTAATAGGTTCACAGAAACTTCGATTTTCATTCCGCTTTTGCAGCGCTGGCACTGTGCGTTTGCATTGGAAGTTTGATTTACCTCACCGGCTGGTAGTCTCTGTGAGACTCCTTGAATATGTGGAAGCGCAAGAAATTCGTAGTGTAGAAAAGGAAATACCTTGCCATGCCCCACTTCTTCACCCTCCTTATGCTAGTCTGGACCCAGGCCTTGGAGCTGTATGCCATTATCCCCTGCTTTTTTAGCCTGGCCGAGAGCTCCCAGTCCTCGTAAGAGAGCATATCCTCCCTGAATCCGTGAGCTTTTTCGAAGGCGCTTTTCCGCACCGCGAAGTTAGAGCCCATAAATACCGGCCTGCCGACAAGTATGCTCAGCCTCACCAAAAATACCGACACCAGCTTATAGCCCCAGTAGTACCTGCCGCCGGATTTTTCCAAAGGATATATCGGCCCAGTCGCGGCCACAATCCCGCGCCTCCGCATTATCTTAGCGTATGTGCCAAGCAGGTTTTCCGAGGGCGACGTGTCAGCGTCCAAAAACACCAGCGTCTTGCCTTTAGCGAGTTTTGCGCCCGCATTCCTCGCCCTGCCCGCCCCACGCTCCTTTACTATGGCCACCTTTGCGTATCTCTTTGCCATCCTCACGGTATTGTCATCGCTTCCTCCGTCAACCACTATAGTCTCAAAATTTCTAAACGTCTGCCTGTTTAGCCCATAAAGCACGTTTTTTATGTATTTTTCCTCATTGAGGGCAGGTATGATCACGCTTATTTCAACTGACACAAACTAAATTCCCCTACCACTTTTAAAAATTTAGCGTATAATTTCGTAGTCGGTCCGCACCTTATGCGCGAACTGGTAAAGCATGGCGTTGCTAGTATGCCAAAGGAAGTATTTCAGCGCGCCCCACTTCTTGACCCGCCTCACGCTGGTATAGGCCACAGCTTCTGGCACATACCCTACCTTGCCTATCCTGCCGAGCCTGTGTGCAAGGTCCCAGTCGTAGTAAGTGGCCAGGCTCTCGTCCATGCCATTGACCTTTGCGTAAGCCTCACGGGTCGCCACAAAATTCGAGCCTATTATCGAAGGCCTGCCAAGGAGCATCAAGGCTTTAATTATGTAAACAGATACTATCCTGAAGCCAATGGAAATGCCCCAGCTTGTCCTCTCAAGCGGCTTTATAGGCCCAGTCGCGGCCACAAAGCCATTTTCCCTGAACGCCTTGTCATAAGCAAAAAGCATTCCTTTAGAGACCGAGGTGTCCGCGTCTATAAATAAAAGAAGGTCGCCCTTTGCTGCCTTCGCTGCCTTGTTTAGCGCAGCTGTCGGTCCCTTCTTGCGGCATTCGCATATCCTGACCTTGCTGTACGCGCGCCTTGCAGCCTCAACAGTTCCATCGGTGCTCATGCTGTCTGCAATTATTACCTCTATGTCACTGAATCTTTGCCTCTTTATGCTTTCAAGGGTCCTTCCTATGTAGCGGGCCTCGTTGAGCGTCGGTATTATTACCGTTATTCTGGGCATGCTGATCCTAAGGAATTGTACAAAGGATAGGTAGGCCAATAAAGGTATAAAAGGATGACCCCATAAATTTATCCATGGCAGAAGATGCCCAAATTAGTGTTCCGGTAGCTACGGCTGTGGGCCTAGGCGCAATCATCGGCGCAGGAATCTTTGTGCTGAGCGGCACTGCGCTTGCACTGGCAGGCCCGATGGCACTCGCTGCCTTCATACTCGTAGGCATTGTGGCACTTCTTGTAGCGTTTGAGATGGGCGAGCTCAGCTCGATAATGCCGCATGCAAAGGGCGCTGCCTATTCCTATGTGTTCAAAGCCTTCGGCAGCGAGATGGGCTTCATAACCGGAATCCTGCTCTACTTCAGTTTTGCCTCGGCAATTCCTGTAGTGGCCCTTGGGTTTGGCTCATACCTCTCAAGCATGCTTGGGCTTTCCGGTTCTCTTGTAATACCTTTTGCGATACTGCTGATACTTGCAGTCACTTTTGTCAATCTTGTCGGAATTAAAAAAGCCGCAAAGGCAGACTCGGCCCTTGTGATAATAAAGGTCGCAATCCTTTGCATATTCATAGCCTTTGCAATTATTTTTGCAATAGGCCACCAAAGTTCCATTTCTTCGAATTTTGCGGCTGAGCCTTCAAAAGGCAGCATAGCCGCGGTGTTTGCTGCGAGCGTGGCAATCTTCTTCGCTTTCTCCGGCTTCCAGACCATAAGCACTTTTACTTCACGGATCCGCGGCGGCGGCGCTGCGGCTGCAAAGGCCGTGATAGGCTCGGTGCTGGTAAGCATGGCCCTATATATACTTGTTGTCCTGGGCCTTGTCTTCCTAGCCCCTGCATCATCATACGGCATAACTGGCGACCCACTATCTTTTGCGCTCAACTCCTCCCACGCCCCGAGGTACCTTTTCTATGTAATAGACCTTGGCGCCTTAATGGCAACTGCTTCAGCTACTTTGGCTATGATGTTAAGTTCCTCAAGGATAATGTACCAGATAGGAGAGGACAGGCTACTCCCGAGTGTGACAAGAAAGTACAACCCTAAG
>JAVZPV010000027.1:0-8916 GCA_038881385.1 Candidatus Micrarchaeaceae archaeon
TGCTGCTCCTGCTGTACGTTATGCAGAAGGTAAATTTCACCGGCACAAGGCTCTACCAGAACACAAGCACACCTAGCACGACAGCAAACCTCTCATATACAACTACAACAACGCAGCAGTATATGCCGCGCAACGAGGCTGTGTCGTATGTGCTTGGCCTTATCAATGCAGACCGCGCAAAGTATGGCCTTAGCCCGGTCTCGCTTTCCAGCGAGCCGTCAGCGCAGCAGCATGCAGAGAGCATGCTCCAAAACAATTACTTCAGCCACTGGGACATATATGGAATGAAGCCCTATATGAGGTATACGCTGCTCGGCGGCAAAGGGGCTGTGGACGAGAACATCGCATACATCTACAACAGCAGCGGCATCAACGTTACAAAGGCCCTGGCGCAGATGGAATACAACTTCATGTACAACGACTTTGCATGCTGCAATGACAGCCACAGGAAAAACATTCTTACGCCGCAGCACAACCAGGTAAGCATAGGCGTGGCCTACAATTCTACTACCATATACCTAGTAGAGGACTTCATAAATGACTATATATCGTGGCAGCCGGGCAGCCCTGGCATCAACTCCGCAGGCCAAGTTTCGCTGAATGGAGCAACAACCGCATATAATGTCTCGGAGGTGCTCATATCATACGAGAAGCCGGTCATGAACCTTACAAGGCAGCAGCTTATGAGCAGTCCGTACAACTTTTCGTACAGTTACCCAGAAAATATAGCAGGTATAGGCTATTCAAAGGGCGGTGTCCATTACTACTATAAAGGCATCGATACGATAAACGCGACGGTTTATGCGCAGCAGGGCAACAAGTTCGACATACAGTTTAACATAAGCCAGCTTATAAGGCAGGAAGGCCCAGGCGAGTACACCGTAATGGTTGCGCTTTCAAACAGCACGCCCAACAGCACATTTATCGGCTCTACCTATACCTTCTTCATAGGCGCCAACGGCCTTCCCTTCAAGCCTGCAAACGTATAGCGCGGCAATCGCAATCGCGTTTGCTCTTGCAGAAGGCTTAAGGAGCAGAAAGGTCAAGGCAGGAAGTCCCTGCTTTTTATCTTATCCTTTATATAGTCGTCTACGAATGTAAGCCTGGGTCCCTGCAGCGCGTCCTGCTCAAGCTTCTTCTTAGACTTTATCATGCGCTCAAGTTCGCTGACCCATTCCTTGCTGCCGCTTATCCAGCTGTAATTGAGCATTTCCTGCGCCCTCTTCAGGTCTATCTCGCTAGCGTTTATAGTCATCTTGTTAAGGAACTCATATCTGTCAAGGTCGGACATGGTTACGCCTATAAATTTCGCCTCCGGAGTCGCAACGTCGCTACCCATGTAGGCGAGGTTTATGCTACCTGTTTTTATCGTCCAGTATATATACCATCCCCACGCGTCTGAATCGGTGAAGACGTATATCGGAAGGCCTTTGTCAGCGAGCTTCCTTATAAGCCTGCGCGTGCCCCTTGCGGCCTGCCCCTGCGGGGTTATAAGTATGAAGTTCTCTTTTTTCCACAACCCATCCTCGTTTAGCCTCTGCCACAGCGCATCCTTCTCGACTACGAGGGCATACTTGGCTTTGACGTCTACGAATTCGATGTCATTGTCAACATCGCTTGGTATGGCCCAGCCGCTTCTGCCCTGCTTAGAGCAGTCGATCTCTAGCCTTTCATTTCCAAATGTGTCCATTACCTTCATGTTTCCTGCAAGAACTCCCTTCCTGTTTGCGTTTAGGTTCAAGTCCTCCCGCTTGACCCCAAGCGACACCTCGAGGTCCTCTATAAGCGGGTTGGACTCTGACTGTTCGCTGAATACATTCTCGTCAACGTCCTCGCCCAGCGAATACTTAAGCTGGTAAAAAAGGCCCCTTATTGTGGTGTGCAGGTTCTCCCTGACAAACTTGTGGCATTTTGCGGCTACCGCGACCGTCTGCATAAAGCGCTTAGACTGGGAATAATTAAGGAAGCTCCGCTCTTCCTTTGCCTTCCCGAGCTTCAGGTAGCCTTCCTTCCTGTCATAAAGTATGTTTGACCTGGTCCTTGAGATGGTAGTGAACTTCGGATTTCTGCCTTCCTTTATTTCAGCAACAATCTTCCTGCTCATCTCCTCTATTTTTTTGTCAGAGCCTGCTTCGCCAGCCATCGCAACCTTACCTGTTCATTTCTACTACAAGAGGCTCGCGCTCAGCCGAATCGCTTGTCATATACTTTCTAAGCTTCCTTATCATTGCGTCCCTGCGCGGGCTCCTTTTCAGCGCATACGTAAGTACATCTGCTATGTTCTTTACCGGTATTACCTTTATCTTTTTCAGCAGCTTCTTGTTTATGAATATGTCCTTTACATTGGTATTCGGTATTAGCACGGTTTTTATTCCCGCGTCTATTGCAGCCTCTATCTTGTTCGTTATGCCCCCTACAGGCAGCACATCCCCCCTTACTGACAGCGATCCGGTCATTGCGGTCTCCTGGCTTACAGGTATGCCTTCCATAGCAGATATTACGGCAACAGCCACGGAGATGCTCGCGCTGTCCCCCTCTACGCCTTCATATGTTTGGAGGAACTGGACATGTATGTCATAGCTGGCCGTGTCTCTGCCCATATGCTTCTTTATAACCGCGCTTATATTCTTCACGGCTTCCCTTGCGATCTTTCCGAGCTTTCCGGTAGGTATGAGCTTTCCTTCGGTCCTTGAACTGGCAGGCGTCACCTCCGCAACTATCGGAAGCAATATTCCCGCAGAAAGATACGAAGAGCCGACTATCGCAAGTCCGTTAACCCTGCCTATCGCGTATCCTTCTGTCTTAAAGATCTTGTAATCTTTTCTGTACTCTAGGGACTGCTCCACAAACTGCGCCTCGATCGGCCTTGATAGGGTAAGCGCCTGCTGCACGTCCTCCTCTGTAACAACCTTCCTGCCTTTCTCTATTGCTATGTCTCCTGCAGCCCTTATCAGGCCGCCAAGGTCCCTAAGCACAAGGGTCAGCCGGCCCTTCCTCCCGCTTCTTCTCCTGGTCTCGTCTATGACAGCCATGCAGGCCGCATAGTCGAAATGAGGTATCTTCTTGTCCTTGTTGATCTCCTGAGCTATAAATCTGACCAGCTTTTCCCTGTTGGCTTCTGTATCAGGCATCGAAGACTGCATATACACCTCGTACCCATAGCCGCGTATTCTGGACCTGAGCGCAGGGTGCATCTTCTGTATGTCCTGCAGATTGCCAGCTGCAACAAGCAGAAAATCGCACGGCACCGGCTCGGTTCTTACTATCGCGCCTGAGCTGAGCTCGCTCTGCCCAGTTATCGGATACTTCTTTTCCTGCATTGCGGTAAGCAACTCCTGCTGCGACTTAGGCTCTAAATCCGCCACTTCGTCTATGAAAAGTACGCCCTTGTTCGCCCTGTGCACTGCGCCAGCCTCTACCCTAAGGTGCGGCGGAGTTCCAAGGCCGCCTGATTGCAGCGGATCATGCCTTACATCGCCAAACAGCGCGCCTGCCCTCGCACCGGTGGCATCAACAAAAGGCGCATGCATCATGCCTGTGTTGTCTATTATAAGCTTTGGTTCATTCGTATCGAACATTCCGGGAAGTATGCCGCCTGCCCTCCTGAAGCCGCTAACAAATAAGGCAACAGAGCCGAAAATCAAAATTCCTAGTATCAGTGCAGCAAGCACAATCAGCTGGTAGCTGCCAAACCTGCCGAAAAGAGCCACAACTATCAGTATTATGACTATTGCAGCTATTATTGGCGTTACATTATTCCTGCCTTTGCCATAATCCAGCCTGTTCTTCAGCTTTTCCCTCTGCACTATCTGCCTGCCCTGGCCGTCGCCTGGCTGCTTCCCAGGTTCGATCGGATTAGGATAAGTCTTTACGCTCTTCACTATAGGCTTGTTCTCGTCATTCACATTCTTGTAAACAAGCACATCTTCAAGGTCAGCCGCAGGCATAAGCTCTGCCATGGCCTGCGCCAGCATGGTTTTGCCAACTCCTGGCTCGCCTATAAGCAAGCAATTTCTGTGCTGCTTCGCGGCCTTCTTGATTATCTCCACGGCATTGTCCTGCCCTATTACCTGGTCTACCAGCTTTTCCGGTATCTTAATCTCTGCCGTAGTCTTGAATCTTTTCACATTATATTAACTTACTTCAAAGCTTATAAAGATGTGTGGGATTTTTTGGGCAGACGCTTGCAATAGCTGTACAGTTGTGCAGCACTTGAGAAAAAGGCTGAATAAAGCAAGGCAATTATTCTGTATAGAGCAAGCCCTTGAAAAATTCAGCGTGGCTTCCAATTAGCGGAAGATACCCAAAATATGAAATAGAAGCGTTTAGAGGGTGGGGAAGGACAATAAGAATATGCTCTAAACGCAGCAATACTTATTCCAGTAAGATTTATAAACATTTACTGATGCATAGCAAAATGCATAGTTAACAAGCGTGCTATGCCAAATACAATTATCAAAGTGAGCGGTAAATCCCACACGCTTTAGCTGTGTGAGGAAGTAACAAGCAGCAAAGCGATTATATATGCTGATTCAATGCGCATATGGGACATAGAAGTTTCTGCCTTGTGCATGCGCCATCTGCTTGGAGAGCATAGGGAGCTGCACGCAACCTGGTCAATAATAACCAATAATAAGAAAGGCTACTCAAGCCACCCTGAAGTCAAAAGATGGAGGGGAAAACTTGCAGCGCTATACAAAAGGCACGAGTCTTTGGTAAGGGAGATGAAGCGAAGAGGTTTTGAGCACAACTCCCCGCTTGATAAGAGCCTTGCTACTGGTTCTGAGAAGCAGGACAGATTTGTAGACACAGTAGAAGAGCAGAAGCTGATCCTAAAGAAAAAAGGCTGCCTTTGTAAGGTTTAATGCAAAAGGAAGCCCCAAGAGGGGATCGAACCCTCGACTTCCAGTTTACAAAACTGGCGCTCTACCACTGAGCTACTGGGGCACAACTGGATATAATTGCGCGTGGCATTCATATAAAGATTCCATTTTTGCCAAAGCGCATTGCCAATAGCCGTTCCTGCAGTAAATCTATATAAAGCATTACAGTACCTCATATACCTTGCATGTTTTCATCAAGAAACCTAGCCGTTATGGGGAACAACCAGGCAGGCGGACTGGCAGTGCTTAAGAGGCCATGCGAAGATGCTGGAAGGCCAGAGCCAAGCAGGCATAAGGAAAACTACAAAGTCACAAAAATAATAGAAATGTTCTTTGACGGAAGGTATCCTCCCTATGGCCATTTATATGAATACGCAGTAGGCTCAGAGCTTGTCCTGCTAAAAGAGGCGTCAAAAAAGAGCTTTGCCAAAATAAGCTACGTCACCAACATAAAAATCGGCCTCCTTTTAGAAATAGCAGGCGGCCTTTACGACAGGGAAAGCATCAATGAGGGCCTGATCGAGCTTTTTGGAAATGCAGTAAATACAGACATAAAGGCCCTGCGCAGAGTGGGCGAAGAGGCAGTAAGAAAGGGGATAAAGGCAAGGGTGCATCCTGACATTGGGCACAGCGTGATGATAGGCACTGTAAACAAGGACGCTGAGCTGATGCCAGAACGCTACTACGAGAGCATACTTATCGGAACTGCTCTTAGGAACGAAATGAAGCGCACAGGCTTTAACAGGAAAAGGCTGTCAAGAAGCTCCGGCGTGCCTATTGAATTTTTAGATCTGCTATTGCACGGCACCGTACCCTCAGAGTTCATAGGTTCACAGTTTACTGAAAGGCTAATTGGAAAATTCGGGCTCGATGTCAGCGCCGCATTAAAATTTGGGAAATCTATAATTTGTCTAAATGCAGAAATCAAAGCGCAAGGCAATGTCGGAGTACCTAGCCTGCCATAGAATGACTATAAGTGCTCCCATCGGGATTTGAACCCGAGTCGCAGGCGTGAGAGGCCTGCGTCCTTGACCGGACTAGACGATAGGAGCATTTGTATCAAGTTATTGAGGGTGCATGCTTATATCCCTTGTTGTGCAATACTCTCATGCTGGTCGCAATGCTTATTGACAAATATACTCCGTTTACCCTTAACGCCCTCATAGGCAATAGGGCGCAGATGGAGCTGCTCGGAAGGTTTGGAACTGACGCAATGTCAGGCAAGCAGCCGAAGCCAGTAATAATATGCGGCCCGCCTGGGACAGGGAAAACAACTGCAGCGCGTGCTGTTGCGTATACAAGCGGCTTTGAAGTTCTCGAGCTCAACTCTAGCGACTACAGGGACTCAGAGGCCATAAAGAAGAGGGTGCTTCCAGCGACCCAGACGAGGGGCCTGTTCAACAAAAAGATACTGATCCTGTTTGACGAGATAGACGAGCTTTCTTCTAAATTCGATGCTGGGGCGGAACAGGCGATAATAAATATAATAGGCAAGTCTAAGCAGCCAATAATATTCACGGCAAATGACTACTGGGACAGGAAGATCGCATTCCTAAGGAATTATACGGAAAAGGTGGAGTTCAGGAAGGTCGGAATAGATGAGATAGCAGCATACCTAAAGGTGATTATGAAAAAAGAGGGCAAAAATCTCAGCGAGGAACTCATAGGAGAGATAGCAAAGCGCAGCAATGGTGACGTCAGAAGTGCTCTCAACGACCTTGAGATTATGTTCGACGCAAAGCCCGAATTAATAGAGTCGCTATCACTGCGGGACCACAAAATGGAAATCTTTGCCGTGCTTGACAAGATATTCCTGTCAGGCAATTTCGACATAGCAAGGTACGCAGTAATGAACACTGAGATAGACAT
Organism: Candidatus Micrarchaeaceae archaeon; assembly: GCA_038881385.1. Lineage (GTDB taxonomy): Archaea > Micrarchaeota > Micrarchaeia > Micrarchaeales > CABMGC01 > JAKAVK01. The sequence continues at coordinate 6,753 of JAVZPV010000027.1, forward strand.
GGGCATGCTGATAAACTGGGTTGACGAAAACATACCTGTTAGGTATCTCAGCAAGAAAAGCAGGCGCGATTCATACAGGTATCTATCAAAGGCCAGCTCTTTTTATGAAAACGCAAACAGGTCAAACTATTACGGCTATATGCGCTACTCATCTGTGCTCCTTTCTTCAGGAGTGGCAGTATCAAATACCGGTGAAGTAAGCAGGATAAATAACTATTCGTTTCCGGCAAACATTCAATATATGAGCAGGGTAAAGAAGGGCAAAGAGGCAATGAACAACATAGCAATGAAGCTCTCGGCTATGCTGCATTCAAGCAGGAAGGACATAATAAAAGGCAGCCTACCTCTTATCCATTCAATGATTAAACAGGCAGAGAAGGAACTGGACATGCAAAGCATAAGCGAATTAATGTCAAGGAACTTCAACCTTGAGCAAAAAGACCTTGAGGCAATATCAGAGTATTTCTTATTCTGAGTCTAGACCGGAAAATGGCAAAGTGCCATGCTCACTTGGCCAGCAAACCGCAAGATCAGATTTAGACATATCTATTCATATCTAATAATGGCGCTTGAGGAAGGCCTCTGGCTGTTCGGCAGGCTTTAAATATTTTTCTTTATTAGCTTTATAGAGAATAATGCAGGAAAAAGTTCAACCGCAATCTGTGCGCCGTTTTACTTACAGCTTAGCAATAATTGCCATTATAGTAATTGTTGCTGTTGGGCTCTATTACTTTGCCACATACGGAAGCAGCCATGTTGTCTCTCCCGTGTCCTGCACATCCCAGCAAAAATATGTATGCAACGGCATGCAGGTAAGTTCTACTGGCAAAGTTACCGCAAAAATAGGCCAGATAGGCGGCGAGCCTATAACGATAACAGGAATTGCCTGCACAAACACATCCGCAGCTCCTAACTCAATATATCCTGTAAATGATATTGCCATAAATAATTCAAGTGCATATTCATTTACGTTCCAATGCCCTGTAGCTGCAGGCTCTGCAGCCCGTGCCTTTACAGGTTTCCTATGGGTAATATACAACCAGGGCAGCAAAAAAGGCCTAATATCAAATGTAGCACAGTTTTCAGCAGAAATCCCTCCAGTGGCTATTGGAAGCCAGCCAACATCTATTGCCAATTCTGGATCCCCTAATTTAACGCAAACTTCGACTATAGAATCTACTGCACCACCAACTACACCACCATCAACAACAACCGCTGCTACATCAGCCTCCAATTCTTCGAAAACTACAACTACTGCTGAGGAGTGCTATCCGCTTTCATTGTCGGCGTCTCCCAGCGGCGCAGGTTCGCTTTATGCAAACATCGAAAATTCCACTGGCTGTGCCCAGGGGCAATACAAACCGGGCCAAAAGTTTACCATTATTGCGTCGCCATTTTCCAAGAATGTGCTCTCATCATGGTCTGGCTCGTTCGCCTGCCAGAACGGCACTGGCTCCTGCTCTGTGGTAATGCCGGCATCATATGCTACAGAGACTGCAGTATTCTCCGCAATTTCAGCAACTATTGCCTTTTCAAATGGAAATCTAATCCAACAAGGAAATTCTGACATTGTGACAGGTGCAACTAACAACCCTAACGATTCAGTTTCGATAAATTACTGCACGGGTTCATCATGCGCCCCATCTATACTGATTGCTTCAGGCACAGGCACAGCCACATACAACCTTGCAGCACTTTCAGCAGGAACATATACCTTCAGCGCATGCGATTACACTGCAGGAGTTTGCAGTGCCACTGAAGTTGTAACAATAGCTGCGCCAAAAGCAGGAGGCTCAATCAATCCGCTTGGGGTATATCCGCCGTCCACTGCTTCAAACACCGTGGTGCAGGGCAACATCGCATACATCGCCGATCCGGGCGCATACAACGGAATATCACCATATTCCTACCAGTGGCTCGCGGCCCCTCCAGGCAGCAACACCTTCACAGCTGCAGAAGGAAACGCCCTTTGCGCAGAGCCCCAAACAGCCACATGCGCGTTCGTTACCGGATCAAATACAGTAGCTGTTGGAGCATATACACAGGCAGCTATTTACGACCCATCCAACAACTATATGTATGTACTTAATGGTGGTTCATATAACGTCTCAGTATTCTACGGCACCACTGTGATTGCAGGGATGAATATAAAAATTTTTCCCGT
>JAVZPV010000028.1:0-8833 GCA_038881385.1 Candidatus Micrarchaeaceae archaeon
AGCCGATGACCCCACCCATACTGCCAGTGCTTGGCATGCTAGTATCGTATGACCACGCAGTTGTCGTAAGATTGCAATACACGTTCTGGTCAATCTGTGAGTTTAAAGATATGTAACTGCTTTGCCCGTTGAAGTCTGCCACATACTCCGGCAGCTCGCCATTGCAAACGCCTTCGAGACTTATGAACGAAGTTGTGTTAGGTCCGTCAGGCCTGAACACCTGGCAGCCGCCTGGCTGCGCCTTTGGTGCAAGATTTAATGAGTTGAAGATGCCGAGGCTGTAGAGTGCACCCAGGACTATCCCTATGGCAAGGATTGCCCAGCCATAAGTCATCAGGTACTCCATTGCTGCCTGGGCTTTTGCACTGCTTTGGAAAGTCCTAACTTGCATTGATGCACCGTTCTATATTCATCAGGAAGAATAAAAACGTTTCTAATTTTTCTGTCTATGTTTTTATTAATACTTGTGGCCACAGCCACTGCGAAATGCAGATGTTGTTAAATTGCTAAAATAAATGTAGCAAAACGCAGGCAAGCATTTTTCAGGGAGCGCAACAGCAAATACCGTGCTGTTTGCCATGCTCAACAAAACAAGCGGGGGGTACGTGATTTGAACACGTGTCTTCAGCGCCCAAGGCTGAAAGCCTACCAAGCTAGCCTAACCCCCCAGTAAGCTGGCTGCAGATGAGAAGTATCAACTTATTTTAATTGCAGATGTTTATTGATTTCTCTTATTCATAGCAGCCTTATTAGGCGCCAGTTCTATATATATAAAGCCTAATGCTATTATCAACCACAAACGGATTATGTAGCTTATAAATGTAATAGCCAAAAAAAGCGAAGAACCTACGGCACTAGACAAAATGCCAATAGTATTAAGGGCATTTGACAGGGCAATATTCTGCTTTGTCGAATTTGTTGTAACGTTAGTAGCATTCAAAGCGCTAGCCTGATTTGGCAAAGTTTTATGCCCAGCAAGCGTCTGGAGCACAATCGGTATAGAAATCACATCTTCTATTATATAGACTATTGTTGCTATTACTAGCAAAGTGAAGAATATGCCCCACCAATTATGGGTTGCAGCGTTCCAGCTTCTCTTAAGCGATTCTATAGGCCCGTATTTGCCTAAGACTGTGAAGGGCAGCGCCATAGAAATCTTTACTAGAGAATATATAGCATAAATAGCGAAAGGTATCAGTAGTATTAGCAGAATTGCACTGACTTCGGAAAGTAGGATTATGGCAAGCAAAGCCACAAAATAAACCAAAACAACAAATGCAATTAAGGCAAGGGCGCTCAAATACCTATTAATGCCATTGCTAAAAGCCTTTACAATGCCAATCCTTTTACCATAAAATACCTTTGCAAGTATTGCACAGTAAAACAGAAGTTCAACAAGTACTAGGACAACAATAAAGGCGATAAAAGATATTAAGTACCATGCCGCGCTGGCTGCAACTCCTGCATTACCGCTCTTAACCTGTATAAGCAATGCAGTCATGCCTATGATAATATAGTTTGCAATTAAATAGGAAAAAATGGTAAGTATTACGGCTTGTATGAGTGCTATGGCAAACAATTGCTTGTCCCTGTAGAAAGCAAGCAACGTTTTTTCTAATACCTTGCCTATGTCCATGTTACCAATGCTTTGTTTAACTGACTATTGTTTAAAAGAATTAACAGGTTGGTGTTTTTATGGCTTTGCCTGAACCGATGCCTGTTTGATGGCTATAAGCCGGCAAAGCTTATTAACCAGTTAGGTGTACTCACACTATTAAATGGAAATACTCAGCATATCAATGGACAAGGAGGAGCTGAAGCGCCTTGAAGAGATACAAAAGAAGCTAGGTTTTAGGAGCAGGTCTAAGATGCTAAGGAGTGCGCTTGAAAGCCTATCAAAGGAATATGGAAGCATAGGCTCGCTAAAAGGCAACGTAGAAAGTGTGTTCATATTGGCTTATCCTGATTCAAAGAAGGACAAGGTTTCAGACGTGCTCCATAAGTTTGAGGATAGCATAAAATCTGAGCTGCACCACCATCATGGCGGTACATGCATAGACATACTGAATTTGGAAACGAGCGCAGAAACCACAAAGGAGTTCTTCGGAATAGTGAAAAGCAGCAAATACATAGCCAGTGCTACCTATTCAATCGTAAGCGAAAAGCAAAGGCAATAAAATAAAGTCTATTTCTTCCTCCTGCCACCAAAATTGCCTTTTGGCTTTGGTATCTTAAGCCCAGGGAACATCTCCATAAGCGTGTCCGGGCTTACTTCAAGATCAAGTTTTAAGTTGTTTAGCATTGTGCTGAATAGGTATACTTTTGCAGCCTCGCTTAAGGTCTTGTTGCCTTTGCAGGCCTTTTCAACAGCGCTTGCTGCGCCTGCCTCGCCAAGAGCCTTTGCTATCTTCTCAAGATTGGCTGCGCTCTTCCTCATATTGCCAGTAAGCCCTGCCGCATAGGCATCAAGCGCTTCTGTGTCTATACCTAATATCTGTGCCGCTTTCCTGTCTGCAGCAATTCTTATTGAAGAGAGGTGGGCGGCAACCTCCTCGGGTTTTGTATCCTTTGTTATAGACATTTTCTTTATAGAAATCCAGTCACCGTACTTCGCCATAAAGATTATGCATTCTGATTGCAGCGTGGATCCGTCCGACTTAGCCAGCAGCAGGCCTGAGAAGACCCTGCTGCCGCTCCTTATATAATGGTCTATTCCTAGCTTTTCCAGGGCACTCCTCAGAATATACGCTTTTGCAAAAGGCTTGAGTTCCTCCCTCATGTTTGTGGCCCTGTTTACAGCTTCTTCGGCTTCAGGAGAGCCCAAGCTCTTATAGATTCCGACAAGCTCTGTGTATTCATTTTTAGGCAGCTTTCCAATTACCTTTTCTGAATAAGCGTCTATAGCTTTAAGGTCAAGCCCAAGTATCTCAAATGCCCTCCTGTCTACCTCTTCTCTTACCTTTATCAAAAACAGTGCAACCTCCTTCGGATCGGTGGAAGGCAAAACCGGAAGGCTCCATGAAACCGACCAGCCTCTGTACTTAGCTGCAAAGTCAAGAGAGTCATGCCCGGCCATCAAAAGACCTTCAAAAACCCTTCTTATACTGTGACATTCGGGTCAACGTAATAGCCAGAGGCCTTTTCCCTTACAATGCGTTTGACCAAACCCTTATTTCCCAAAGTTACCAAGGCATTTGTTACCATGCTTTTTGGCCTGTTGCATTTCTTTGCTATGTCATCGGCAGTTTTCTTTTTGTCTTCTTTTGTTGCTCCCAACTCCTGCATAGCTTGTACAACAAGTTTCTCTATAGGCGACAATTCTTCCATTGAAATCACACGAACAATTTAACATTACTTCTTGACGCGCTTCTCCTTCCTTTTAGGCCTTAAGTATCTATACCCGCATTTCCTGCACTTCTCTGCAGTCATAATGTTCCTGCTCTTGCACCTCTTGCATATCATAAAGTTAGCCAGATTCTCATCAGCCAAAGAAAATTTTCCCATCAATAAGCACCAATCTAGCAGATAACCGTTATAATCTCTAAAGGATTCTTAGCATACTATTAGCTGCAATATATTTATAAGTATAAGCTATCTTGTCATCTGTACTGTGAGGACCTTTGGCTGGCCCTGTACAGTGCCATTGTAAAGCAGATATGCCGTAATATTGTAAGTTGCACTCGTGCCAGCAGTAAGAACCCCGCGCACCTCGAACTGGTACAGGTCCGAAGCCCCTGGTGTAGCCAATGGTTTAGTGGTATAATTGTATTCGGTCTGGTTAGTGTATGCAGATACCGGCCAAATGCTATTCGTGTCAGGCTCTAATTTCACTACATACGGGCCAGGAATTCCGCCGCCGCTCTTGGTAACCTGTATCGTTACTACCTGAGAAAAGCCGCCGCTTTTCAGGCTTACCGTGCTGGGGCTTATGGAAAACTTCACGTTGGAGCCATTTGACACGTTTAGCAGGGGCGATACAATTCCTCCGTTAAGGAAATTTAGCGTTATATACCTAAACGCTATAAGTGTGCCGAGTACAAGTATCACCACGAGCGATATTGTAGTGGTAAAGCGCATCTTCTCAATTAATTTCCATCAGTGCAACTAATAAAATTTGCCATTTGGCTATCAAGGCCACCCATATACACCCTTTGTAAGTAGCAAAGCATTGTAATCTTCGTAATCGGAAACAGGCTGTATTTTTTTCATAAACCTTTCGTGCCTGCCTACTGACTTATCAATGCTGCCTATCTTAAAGTAGAGGGCACCCTTTATGCCTATGTCGCCTGCCACGTTTATGTACACCTCATTATACCCAAATTTCTTCAGGAGCTTGTCCTGGTGGCCGAAAAATTCATACCTTAATCCATCAGAAATGGCAATCTTTTCCAATACCGAAAAGTTTACGTCAGCCGTTATATCAAACTCTCCAGGCAGCACATATGCGGGCCATGTGCCTACAGATCTTGAAATATACTTGTATAGCCTGCGTAACAGCTTATATTGTGCCAGATCCTCTTCTGTAGCGTCGCCTTTGTTGTATTTACCTGCAGATTTGCGCAGGTTGGCCATCCGAGTCTCATACTCGGAATTAGATTTGCCGATTATGCTTTCTAGGTCCCTAAGCAGTTTTATGTCACCTATCATTATTCCTTCATACCTGCCTTTTGTGAGCCTTTTCTGCTCAAGCATTTCTATCTCGCCAGACAGGTACCGGAACAGCTTGTCTGAAGGATAGGCTCTGATGGGTTTGCCACTGCTGAATCCATTCAGACTGTTAGTTTTGTCGCCATAATCTATTGTAAGAATGGCGCCTTTTTCAAGGGCCATGTCAAGCCGCTTCTGCAGCTTCTCGGCCATAAGGTTTATCGGCTCATTCTTGCCCTCTTCCACTCCAATGCCGTTTTCCTTTATATGCCTAATAACTTCGGGCGACGGGTTGCCCCATCCAACAACCAATACGCCATCTTCGTCAGCTGAGATGTAACGCTGCCTTATTGAGCCATTTTTCCTTGTTACTATTTCGATAGGGAAAGCATCTACAAGCTCATTTGAAACGAATGCTCCGTTAATTCCTTTTACGGGCAGATCGTAAGCCGAAGCCCTTATCCAGCTGATTTTATCAGCGAAGCTCTGGAGGCATGCTCTTTGCTCCATTATTCTAGCTTCAGTCAGCTCAACAATAACATAATTTATTGCTTTGTAAAAGTCGCTGTTGTATAACTGCGCATAAAGCATCAGGTCCCGCGCGAGTTTGCCGCTGCCTGCGCCCATCTCAAATATATCAAACCGTTCCGGTTTGCCCATCGCTTTCCAAAGCCTTGCAAAGCCGTTCCCTATAGTTGCTCCAAAAAGGCCGCTGTCTTCAGCTGTGGTTCTAAAGCCAATATCAGAGAAACTGGTTTTTTTGGCATAGTGCCCATTATTGCAGTAAAGCGATAGTTCCATGAACCTGGAAAAGGGCATTGGGCCATAAGCCCTTATCTCTTCCAATATAGCTTCTTTTACTGTTTGGTCTATTCCTGTAAGATTAAGCTTTGGAATCCTTATTGCTCCCATGTCAAGTGTGTTTGTTGCCCTGGATGCTGTACTGCTGGCCTCATGCCTTAAAAGTAAACCTATTTTTTCAGGATCAGCAAGATTTTTTTGCTGCCCATTTTGCCTAATAATCATGCCTTGCTCCCTCTAATATAAATCTAATCGGAGTTCCCTTTCTGCAAAATTATCAATAATAAGTCAAATCGGGGGTTTATTAGGTTATACTCAACCATTCCAATAGGGCAAAAAGCAAGCATAAGAAAGTATTTATATTGCAATCGTGGTATATTAATAAATAAAAAATAAATAAAACGCAATCTATAGAACGTAAATTTCAGTTCTATATTCAACCAAATTGTGGGAAGTGATAATTATGGTAAATGGGATAGAATTAACTGTTGCGGATGCATTGGTAACTGATTCTGGAAGGAGCATAGCCAGAATCGATTCAAGGTCAAGAAAGATTCTCGATGTTGTCTCAGGAGACATAATAGAGATAAAGGGCAAGCTGAAGAGCACTGCAGCTACTGTCTGGCAGGCACACCCTAGCGACGAGGGCCTCGGCTTCATAAGGATTGACGGCTACCTTAGGCAAAATGTAGGTGCAGGAATTGGGGACAAGGTGTTTATATCAAAGGCAGTCGCAAAAGACGCAGAGCGCGTAGTTCTGGCTCCACCGCCAAGCCAAAAGCCACCTCTATCCCCTGACTTTTCCGAATACGCAAAAAGGAGGCTTGAGAACAGGCCTTTGGTAAAGGGCGATTCCGTACCTATACCGATGTTTGGGCTGGTGTTCAATTTCCTTGTAATACAGGTAGTTCCACATGGCGTCGTAAAGGTGACAAAGGACACGCATTTCATAGTTAAGGATGAGCCTGTTTCAGAATCTCTAGTTAAGATAGGCGATGTGCACTACGAGGACATAGGCGGTTTAGACGACGTAAAGCAGAAGATCAGGGAGATGGTTGAACTCCCGATAAGGTACCCGGAGCTGTTCGAAAGGCTTGGAATAGAACCGCCGCGTGGTGTCCTGCTTTACGGGCCTCCGGGCACGGGCAAGACTCTCCTTGCCAAGGCCGTGGCCAATGAGAGCGACGCAAATTTCATTGCCGTCTCAGGGCCAGAGCTTGTTTCAAAGTTCGTAGGTGAAAGCGAGGAGAAGCTCAGGGAGATATTCAAAGATGCCAATGAGAAGGCACCTACCATTATCTTCATGGATGAAATAGACGCTATAGCGCCAAAAAGGGAAGAGGCCACTAATGAGGTAGAGCGCAGGATGGTCTCTCAGCTTCTAACGCTTATGGATGGAATGCCACATCGCGGGCAGGTCATAGTCCTTGCGGCAACAAACAGGCCAGATGCAATAGAACCGGCATTGAGAAGGCCTGGGAGGTTCGACAGGGAGATAGAGATAGGCGTTCCAAGCAGGAATGCGAGAAAGGAAATATTGCAGATACACACAAGGAACATGCCTCTGGCAAAGGATGTGAACTTAGACGAACTTGCGAATATCACCCATGGCTATACCGGTGCTGACCTTAATGCCCTTGTAAGGGAAGCTGCAATGTCAACGCTTAGGAACATACTCCCAAAAATAATTGACAAGCAGTCTATACCATCTGAGATACTTCTCAACCTTACTGTAACTAGAGAGGACTTCATGAATGCGATGAAGAACATACAGCCAAGCGCCCTAAGGGAGGTATTCGTCGAAAGGCCTAACGTCCACTGGTCTGATATAGGCGGCCTTGACCACATAAGGGAGGAGATAAAAGAAGCTGTAGAGCTGCCTATAAAGAATCCGGAGCAGTTCAAGAAGATGGGCATAAGGCCAATAAAGGGGGTACTGCTTGTAGGGCCTCCGGGCACGGGCAAGACTCTCCTTGCCAAGGCCGTGGCAACTGAGCGCGAGGCCAATTTCATATCCATAAAAGGGCCTGAGATACTTAGCAAATACGTGGGCGAAAGCGAGAAGACAATACGCGAGATATTCAGGAAGGCAAGGCTTGCCGCACCATGCATAATATTCATAGACGAAATAGACGCGATAGCACTCCCAAGGGGCGAGTACTCGGACGACTCACATGTTACTGAGAGAGTCGTTGACACCCTGCTGACTGAAATGGATGGCTTGCAGGAAACTAAGGACGTTGTAGTCCTAGCTGCTACGAACAACCCTGAAAAGGTTGATTACGCCCTTCTTAGGCCTGGGAGGTTCGACAAAATAATAGAGATACCAATGCCTGATGAGCAGGCGCGGCTCAAGATATTCGAGATACACACAAAGCGCATGCCTCTCGACAAGAGCGTGGTCCTCAAGGAGTTTGCCAGCCTTACCGAGAATTATACAAGCGCAGAGATAGAGAACATATGCAGGGAAGCAGGTATGAACGCAATAAGGAGCAAGCGCGACTATGTGAATAAGGAAGACTTCATGAAGGCAATGCAGGACGTAAGGCCTACTGTGCCAAAGGAGCTTGCCGAAAGGATTAAGCGCTTCAAGGAGGAACCGGAATCCATGTATCGCTGACAGTTGACACTTAGTGATTCTATGAAAATTGTATATTCCGACAGGAAGAGCGGAAAGACCTCGCAGGCAGAGGTGCCCAAGGAGTTCGAGGGCATGGTAATAGGAAAAAAGATAGGAGAGCAGATAGAAGGATCTGTAATAAAGCTCGATGGGATAAAGATGCAGATCACAGGCCTGACAGACAATACTGGTGCATCTTCAAGGAGGGAAATAGACGGCACGCGCAAGGCGTGGCCTTTGCTGAGCAGCCCTCCTGGAATAAGAAAAGCAAAGCACGGCTACAGGGCCAGGCGCCTGATAAGGGGTAACACAGTGAGCGCAGATACTGCACAGGTTAATACTGTAATAGTGGAGATGGGATCATATACGGCAGAGCAGCTTTTCAAGCCCAAGGAGAAAAAGGCAGAGTAGCGGAAAATGAAAGCTCAGGCAATAACTCAGGCTGCATTGTAGAAATTGAGGTATTTGCTGTTTGGCACAGCAGAGCGTGCTGGGATTAAATACCTATACTTGGAAATTAGATATTGCCTGATTAGCAAAGTTTAGGTTGTGTTGCATGCTGAAGCAGAGCGAGTTGAATATAGGCACTTTGGGGCACGTGGATCACGGTAAAACCACGCTTACGGCTGCGATAACCCATCAGTGGACCGACAAGCACAGCGAGAGCGTTAAGAGGAGCATGACAATAAAGCTAGGTTATGCCGACGCTGTGATAAAAAGGTGTAAGGATGCAGGCCTATACCCATTCACTACGGAAACAAAATG
>JAVZPV010000029.1:0-7325 GCA_038881385.1 Candidatus Micrarchaeaceae archaeon
ACCTAGAACATCCTGGCGAGATAGAGAAGCCTTTGCCTCATGCGAAGGAGTTCCTAAAATGCATACCTAAACATGACACCATAGTGCTTACAACAGGCAGGAGCGAGTCGCAGAAGAAAATCATCCTTGCAAGCCTGAAGAAGTCGCACCTTAGGTGCGACCACATAGTATTCGGGCTTCCAAACGGAATACGCATACTTATCAATGATGAGAAGCTGGTGCATTCTAATAAGACTGCGATAGGCGTGACTGTAGCGCGCAACGGCAGGACCGGGTCGCAGTATCACAGGCTTTCAAAGGAGCTATACAAGCTTATAGACAGCGGAAAAATCTGATTGTTTTACCCTTCGAGTTTTCTGCAAGATACTGGCTTCGCGCAGCGCGCCGCATATACCATATGCCTCAGAGCTCTTTCATCAGCGCATATCCTTCAATTATGAAAGAGTTGTCTTTGTTCACGACAAAATTTCGATTTATCCTTTCGAGCAGAAGCTCCTTCCCGTATTTCTTGGAGCACAGCAGTACGGTGTTTCCGGTAAAGAAGCCTGTGTGTATGCTGAATACCTTGAAACTGCGCTTCAGAAGCGCTACATAGGCATCGAAAGTTGGATAGCCATTTGAGGACTTTATGAAGTTTATGCCAAGGAGGCCGCCTTCGGACAATGCGCTAGCGGCGCTTTCTATGAACTGATTTTCAAGGAATCGCTCGGGTATCCTGTCATTGATGTAAGCATCGAGTATTATCGCGTCATAGGAGCCTTTCTTATTCGCCAGGTATTCGGCTCCGTCGCCTACTGTAACCTTAAGGTTCAGGCTCTCGCCTATGAAGCGGCCCATTACCTCTATCATCTCTTTGTTTATCTCAACTGCCTCGATGCTTATCCTGCTGCCAAGGAGCCTGTCCAGTTGGTATGCAATTGTGCCTCCGCCAAGGCCTATCATAAGGAGTCTGGGCCTTTCACTGGCGAAGGCCATAGGAAGGAAGAAGTCCCAGTACTCGTGCGTGTATATAGAGCCTGAATTAAGCCTGGAATACACCACGCCGTTGAACTTTACAACGCGCTCATAGCCCCAGTCATAAACCTCTACCCTGTCATTCCCTATCTGCACTTCGGCCAGCTTATGCTTTTTAAGGAACAGGTCAAGCAGACCCATATTTGCACCCTGATGTTATTCCTGCATAGGTTATATTATGCGCTTGGTTGCAGCACGTTTATTTTTGGTGAAATGGCAAGTGCTGTGAGGCTAGAAAATGGCAGGATAACCCGGTCAGGCTGCAGTGCTGCAAAATTCAAGCCTGAAAATGGCTACATAATGTAATATATAAATATGTAGTTTTCTAGTTTTATAGGCTTTGAGTGGTAAAAATGGCAAATGAAGGTATAAGTAAAATAAGGAAGGCGCTGTTGCTGTTCTTGTTAGGGTATATTATAAATTTTATTGTGGCTATATTTGGAACTGGTAGTTTGCTGTCTCCTGGCGGCGCGCAAAGAGTTGCCAGTGGAGGAATGGCCATTGAACTTGTAAACATTATAGGGGCCTTTGGCTTATTAGTTGCGTTTTTCTGGATCAGGGGTGGATTCAAGAAGCTTAGTGAAAAGAAGCCTAAACTTAAAATAGGTTCTATAGGTGCGTTATTGGAGCTCATAGGACTCGGTATAACCATTATTGCCAATGTTGTTCTAGCAGTGGAACTGCTGACGGCTCCCCAAAGCGCTGCATCCCCGTCTCTTATGATAGGCGCTGTTGCTGTCGCCACTTTTGTAATAAGTTTCTTTGGCTTGATTATTTACATTATCGGAGATATACTATGCACAATAGCTTTCTGGAGGGTAGGCTCAGAAAACAAAAGCTCGTTAATAAAGGCAGGTGCTGTGTTTTACTTCCTCTTCCCACTAGTTGGCGGGCCGTTGCTGTACAAAGGCCTCGAAGAAGTTGAGGAGAAGTGAATTTTAGGAAGCCGCATGCACAATAAAGCATGCAGGCTTTCTGCTTCTATTCTGTGCGCTTTCCCTTTTGCTATTCCAGCCTTTTTATTATGTGGTAGCCGAACTGTGTCTTCACTATTCCGGAGACTTGGCCTTTTTGGAGCGCAAATGCGGCCTTCTCGAACTCCCTGACCATCACTCCCCTGCCGAAAATTCCTAGATCGCCGCCCCTCTTTGCAGAGCCGTCTATAGAGTACTGCATGGCAAGGTTCGAAAATTTCTCGCCTTTGGACAGCTTCTCCAAAATCTCCTTTGCAGTAGACTCCTTCGCAACCAGTATGTGCGCGCACCTTATCTTTTCTGCCATAATAAAACCCAAAGCGTTAGTTTTCCCTCCATTTGGCCCTTTTGACTGCTAGATAAAGCATTGCTGAAGAAACAATTATTATTACAGACCAATCGGCCAGCATTGTTGCGCCGCTGAAATGAGTAAGCCCCACAGTATTCTGCATTATCTCAGCGGCATAGGTTGCAGGAGAAAAGTATGCAAGATACTGCCATGGCATTGGGATATAGGTTATTGGATAGTACACAGGCGGAAGTGCCGAAAGTATTGTGGAGACTATGCCCCCGAAAGCCCAGCCCTGAACAACATCTGAGGAGAGAGTTGAGAGGAAGAAGCCTAATGAAGAGGCAAAGATGAACATTATTATTACAACGGCTGCCATCGTGAGCGCACCTATGGCCGTTACATGCACGTATAGAGCTGTAAGCGCTATAAGTACAATCAGCGCAGGCGCTGAGTACACTACCTCTGAAAGGGCCATGCCCAGCAGGTATGCGGCAGGAGTAGTCGGAGAGCTGACTATCATGTCCTGCAGCTTGAAATCGTTCTTAAGGTGTGAGAGATCCTGCTGCATGCTGGTTCCTGAAGTTATCATGGTCATTATCAGAGCCCCAGATATTGCAACCGGGAGCAGGGTTCCGTGGCTTACAAATGTTATTACTATAAGCAGGGAAAATGGCGCCAGGATTGTGCTGACCAGCACTATTGGGTAATTTACCATTGCGAATATTGCATTTACCAGTATCGATGCGTATATTTGGCTAAGCCCACTCTTCTTTCTGTTCATAATCCTCCTCTATCGGTTTCTTTACTATGAAATAGAATATGTCGTCAAGGGAGAGCGGGTTCATTGAGAACCTTACTCCATTATCGACCAGCTCCTTGGAGAGCCTGTTAGCTTCGCTTTCAGTTGTGGTTATCTGTATTGTGCCGTCTGCTCCCTTCACAACGTTGCCCTCCCTCGGCTTTGGCGCTTTTCCTCTGCTGAGTATCTTTATGCTGTATGGATACTTTACCTTCGCCCTAAGCTCGTCAAGGGTGCCGAGAGCCTGTAGCTTTCCGCTCTCAAGGATGCCTATCCTGTCTGCAAGGGCCTCTGCCTCTTCAAGGTAGTGGGTTGTGAGGAAGATAAAGCGCTCTTTCTTCAGCTCCATCAGCGTTGACCAGAGCTCGTCCCTTGAGATAGGGTCAAGGCCCGTAGTCGGTTCATCGAGGAAGATTATCCTTGCCTCAGAAGCCATAACCATTGCCACAAGGACCTTCCTTTTTGTGCCGCCTGAAAGAAGCCTGTTCTGGGTATCAAGAAACTTGGATATTCCAAGCTTCTTTGCCGAGTCTTCTGCTGCCTTGTTTGCTTCTCTCCTGCCGTAGCCACGCCACATCAGGTACGAAACAATCATTTGCCTTGCGGTCAGCCAGCTGATGGCCCTGCCCTCCTGAGGCACGCACGCAATCTGCTCTCTGAGTGCCTTTTCATCCTTTAGCGTGTCCATGCCGCATATTGAGGCGGTGCCGGAGCTCTGGTAGAGCTGTGTTGCAAGGATCCTAACAAGTGTGGTCTTGCCAGCGCCGTTCCGCCCTATCAATGCAAAAATGCCTTTTGCAGGTATGGAAAATGATAGGCTGTCGAGCGCATACTTGCCTGTGTCGTACTTTTTTGTGAGGCGTATGCACTTAAGCTCATCGCCGACTTTTTCATTGCTTTGCATTTCGTAAAGGCCCCGTGAAAGCGTTAAGAGCGCAAATTGAGAATTGAAAGCGCAAAGGTGACAACCACAATTATGTGTACTATTGTGCAGTATATGCAGATGCTGCCTACAAGGTACTCTATGTAAAGCAGGTATATTACAAATGCCACACCTATGCCGCTGTATATGACTAAAAGGTCCTTGTTTGCCACTGCAAGTATTATGCCTATCTCTATTGCGAAGAAGAAAAGGCCCCATACTGCCAGAGGAAGACCTATGAGCGAGGCATACTGGCTGGAGAGCACGTTCTCGCAGTTTATAATTCCCGAATCTGGGCAGGCTACCTGCCTGTCAGTATAGTGCATTATTGTAAGGTACGTTGTGTCAGCCAGGCCTATTACCGCAAGTACCAGGGCTATGCTTGCAAACTGTCCGATTTTGCCTTTATACATAATTTTTCAGCCCTTCTCCAGAACAGTCACATACTGTTGGCTGCAAACGCTTGCCGGCCTGTTGCCGTCGGCCATGCAGATCTGCGCGGTAAAAAGGTTTGCTGCAGAGACGATTGCCTGCGACTGGACCGTTGAAGGGTTGTTTATGTCTGCTGCTATTTGGGACCAGTTGAGCCCGTCCACTACCAGCGCAGGATTGTAGCTAGCGCCCACCTGCACGCTTGTGTTTGCTATGTCTATGAAAGGTATTGAACCTCCGCTGTCATAGGTGCTCATGATGTTGCCCTGCGAGCTGTTAATTTGCTGAAGCGCCGGATATCCCAGTATCGTAGGCCCCTTATAGGAGCTGTTTGCAACCTTGTTTGTGGTCGTCTCTACAGGCACAAAAGCTATGTATGGGCTTGTATAGGTAGAGTTATAGAAAGTAAATGTCGGTGTGTTAGGGTCGATGTCTGTGGCGCTTGAGGTCATGTACCTAAGGTTTGTAAAGTTTCCGAACCTGAGCAGCGCAACTATCATTGCCCACCTCTCAGCGGCGCAGAACGGGCAGTACTCAGCGCCTATGTAAAGCACCTCTGGTTTTCCATTTAACTTCAGCGCGGTGGCATTTATGCCGGTCATTGTAAGCTTGGCGACCACGCCGTTGCTCTCTGTCCTGCTTACATTTACGGCGTTGCTTACGCTGTCTGGCACCCTCAGCTGGCTGATAAGTGACTGAGGCACAGGCATATTATCATAAGACTCCAAGCCTGTGCTCTTCTGTGAATTAGGGAGCGCTGATATCAGGACTGCAGCTATGATTATTATTACAATAGCCACTGCAAGATAAAGATACTTTCTTTGCATAAAACCTCCAAAACAGTTATCTGTTTATATCTATATAAATGCTTTTGCAGCCTGTGCTCACTGCTTAATCTGCCAAGAAAGAAGCTTTCCTTGCCTAAACACGTGTTTGCATGCAGGCGTAAGAATTTCAAGCAAGGGTATGCTGGCCGTTGTGCGGCTGGATGGCTGCTGCCCTCAGCCTGGCTTCTATTTCGCTGAGAGTATTGAGCATCTTTTGCTCGCGCATCCTTGAGACGTGGAGGTATATCTGGTCCTTTGTGCCCGACGCTATAAGCATGTATATCTCTCCGGCTGCAAACCGGCCCGTGCGGCCTCTCCTTTGTATGTTGCGTATCTCGTTTGGTATTGCCTCATAGAAAAGGACCACCTCAACCCCCGGTATATCCATCCCCTCCTCGCCTATGGAGCTTGAGACCAGAACATCGAACGCTCCGTTCCTAAACTCCTCGATTACTTGCTTCTGTTGCTCCTGCGTCACTCCTTCCTTTTTGCCTACGAAAGGCCTTGCAGGGAAACCGTTGTTGTTCAGGTATTCAACAAGCATTTTTATTGTGGAGCGGTACTGCGCGAAAAGGATAACGCGCCTGCCGCGGTAATTCATGAGTATTTCTATAACAGTAATGGCTTTTGGGTGCTCCTCCCCATTCTTGATCGCGTCCTTTGCGAGGTTCCTCGCCACCAGAAGATTCCCGCTCTTCAGCAGCGATTCCAGAGTTCTGCTCTTTTCCTTCCTCCCGTAAAGCGATTCCAGGTATACAAGGAATGGATATATCCCTTCGACAACTAGCAGGTCATACGCATGTATAAGGTTTAGTAGCTTGGTGTAGCTGAACATGGCTGCATATTTGTAGTTGCCTGTGGGCATCCGGCCTATCTGGTTGCCAAGCTCTATGAGCCTGCCTTTGGGTATGCTTTCAAAGCTACTGAAATGGAAAAGACCCAGCTTGTGAAGCCTCGCAAGCGCCGCATATATCTCGGGCTTTATGATTGCAGCTATTTGCTTTATTCTCTGGTTAAGTTCAACATTAACGATGTGGATGTTTTTAGGCATCACGTATTTTGCGACATCGCTGTCTGTGGAGATCCTTGCTTCTATGTGCCTTATGCCCAAAGCCCTTACGAGCGCGTTTATGCGCTCCTTCTTTCCACCAGGCGATGCGGTAAGGCCAGCAATCATTATGCCACGGGCCTGGCACTCGTTTGCGATGTAGGTGTATGCATACCTGCCCACCGCCCTATGGCATTCATCAAAGATTGTAACGCCAAAGCCCTCCATTGAGAGTGCGCCTGCCTTAAGGTCGTTTGCGACTGTCTGCGGCGTCGCTATTATCACCTTTGCTGAGACCTCTGCGTCCTTCCTCGCGGCTTTGGCCGTTGATCCTGTAAGCAACATTACGGCATTTGCATCTATGCTGAGCAGCCTGATAAGAGATTTGTAGTGCTGTTCGACCAGAGGTTTTGTTGGCGCAAGGAACAGGGCTTTTTTTCCTGCCGAAAGCGCATATGCAATTGTGCCTGCGGCTATTATAGTCTTGCCAAGTCCAGTTGGCAGCACCACCAGCGTGTTTCCATATTCCTGGATTGCCTTTATTATGTTGG
Source organism: Candidatus Micrarchaeaceae archaeon (assembly GCA_038881385.1). Lineage (GTDB taxonomy): Archaea > Micrarchaeota > Micrarchaeia > Micrarchaeales > CABMGC01 > JAKAVK01. The sequence continues at coordinate 6,860 of JAVZPV010000029.1, forward strand.
TTTGGTACTCCCTGAACTCTATGCCTTCGAGGTTAAGCTGCCTTGCAGCGTCTCCAAGGCTGTTCCATCTTTCATCAATAGCCATAAATACCAGATAGGATATTCTCTTATTGTTTTTCTTAATTTATAAATAGAGTTAGCGCAGATTGCATTTCACGCCGCAGTAGCTCAATCTGGGTGAGCGTCCCGCTGAAGACGGGAAGATTGTTGGTTCAAATCCGACCTGCGGCATTTGCAAAAAATCCAGGAGAGCGCCTGCGCATATTGTAAAATTGCCTTCAGTAAATATGATGGCGCACATTTGCGCTGAGCCTGCTTGGGCCTGTCTCCATACTACCGCGCACTGTTACGTTGCAGTTACGTTTGCTGTCGCCATTGCGCCGTCAGTGCCAATCACAACTATCTTGTAAGGGCTTCCTGAGACTAGAGACGCTGAAACAAAGCTCTCGTGTTCGCGCGGCATCAG
>JAVZPV010000030.1:0-7278 GCA_038881385.1 Candidatus Micrarchaeaceae archaeon
AGCGGATTCTTCCCTGTTTGCCTGTTGACTATTTCAAACGACTCCCTCATTATCTTCATTACCTTCATTTTCTTGCCCTGCAGCCTCCCCTCGGTTCTTATTACCTTGCCACCTACCTTCTTTCCAGTCCCGCCCCTCATCAGTTTGTTTGCAAGCCTTTCTACCACGCTTATGTGTGAGGCATAATAAGCCTGGAACTTCCTCCTTCCGTATATGTTTGGATTTATGTATGACCTAAGGTTTACGTACTGCTCTATGCTGCCATCTGTTATCTTAACCTCTCCTGGGTCATATTTGCCGAATATTAGCATCTCGTTCAGGATGCTGCCTTTCTTATCCTTGCGCTCACGCTTCTCAGTTGCCTGTGCTGCACCTGCCTCTGCGACCTGCTGCCCTATCCCTTCCGCAGGCTTTGCGCTTTTTGCAGCTGCCGCTCTCCTTGGCTTCTGTTTCGGAGCCTCTTTGGGCTTGTCCTCTGTTGCGTTAACATTTGCCTGAGCGTCATCAGCCAAAAAATCATCTCTTAGGTTTCTCCTTTCTGCCTTTTACTACCTCAAACAGGTCTGCACCGTTGACTGCGACTACCCTGTATCTGAGACCTGGTATAGAACCCATTGCACCTCTCTGCGACCCGCCCATACCTTGTATGGTTACCTCGTCGTGCTCCTCTATAAAGTTTATAGAGCCGTCGTAAGGCACATATGCCCCTACAACCTTGCCATTTTTGACTATCTGCACTCTAACGCATTTTATAAGTCCTGAGTGCGGCTGCTTCTGCTGGAGTACGAACTTCTGCAGTACAAGTGCTTTTGCCATAGGTACGGTCCCTACAGGATCATACCTTTTCTTGATCTTGAAGTATTTCCTCTTCCACCACTTGTTAAGCATCCTGTGCTTTTTCCTCTTTTTTATCAGTTCCCTTGCAGCAAATTCTCCTTTTGGCAAATATTCACCAATTAAGCATTAAGCATATTCCTGGTTAAGTATCTGCGAGTTACCTGCATCAATAACGGCCAAGCTTGTGACCGAGTATGGCCTTCCGCATGCAGTGCCAAGCTCAATACCGTTTCCTGAAAACTTTATGGCCCTGATTTTTGCTATTTCGCACATATGAATTATGTCGTCCACTATGCCCTTCCTGCCCTTCGATGCTATTACCACAGCCTTGGCGTTGCCGGAGCTTATATTCCTTATTACGCTTCTGTGGCCAAAGCTAACCTTTCCCGTGTCGATAGCCAACCTAAGGTCATTGGTTAAGTCACTCATGATAATCAATCAGGCTAGGCAAGAGAATGCGTAGCATTCAGAAAAAACCTGCAGATTATAGTAGACATTACCTCAAAAGATATATAAACCTTGAGAGGCGCACGCAAGCAAGCCATACAAGGCATCATACCATCTTTTTAGGATCTAATATCTTTTTTAGCTTCTTTTTGTCTAGCACTCCCATATCGAGGCAGACCTGCATGACAGTTTTGCCCTCTGCATAAGCCTTTTTCGCTATCTCTGCAGCCTTGCTGTAGCCTATGTATTGGTTAAGGGCGGTTGCTATGGACAAATCCTCGCTTACCATCTTCGAGATCTCGCTGCGCGACGCCTTAATGCCCTTTATGCACTTGTCGGAGAAAATTTTTGCCGCGTTTGAAAGTATCTTTATGCTGAATAGGGTGTCGTATGCTATTACTGGAGTAAAAACATTGAGCTCAAGCTGCGCCTCGGACGCTGCGCTTGTAATTGTGCGCTCAATGCCCATTACCTGCAGGCATACCATTCCTACAGCTTCCGGTATGCTGGGGTTTACCTTTCCAGGCATTATCGAAGAGCCAGGCATTATCGGCGGAAGGATTATCTCATGGGCGCCACCCCTAGGTCCTGAAGCAAGAAGCCTGAGGTCATTGGCTATCTTCATGAGCACTACTGCCACTTCCTTCATCGCATCGCCTAGCGCAAGAATTTCTATTCTGTTCTGCGTAGCAGCAAACTTGTTTTTGCTCGAAACAAAGTTCTCCCCGGTTATCTTGTTAAGTTCTATTATAACGTGCTTTGTGTACTCTGGGCCTGCATTAAGCCCTGTGCCGACGGCAGTTCCGCCTAGTGGGAGCTCAAGAAGCCCTTCCGAAGCGCGCTCAAGCATCTGCGTAGCCCTGTCGACCTCACCAGCATATCCATAAAACTCCTCCCCCAGGGTCATGGGCACTGCATCCTGCAGATGCGTCCTTCCAATCTTTACTATCTTAGAAAACTCCCTTGATTTTGCATATAAAAATATCTGCAGGCGCCTTAGTTCAGGCACAAGTTTCCTCTCAACAGCAAGCCTTGCTGCTATGTCCAAAGCTGATGGATAAGTGTCGTTTGTCGACTGGGACATGTTGACGTGGTCATTGGGGTGCACCACAGAGTAATCGCCCTTCCTGCCGCCTAGGTGCTCTATAGCAATATTTGCTATTACCTCATTAACGTTCATGTTTGTGCTAGTCCCGGCCCCTGCCTGGAAGATGTCTATGGGAAATTGGTCAGGCAGCCTATGTTTGAGCAATTCTCTGCATGCGTATAATATTGCTTTGCCCCTCCTTTTATCAAGCTTCCCGACCTTCATGTTTGCCGCAGCGGCAGCCTCCTTCAACATAATATACGCTACGACTAGCTCGTCTGGCACCTTTATTCCTGAAATCTGGAAATTCTGAATGGTTCTGGCAGTGTCTGAGCCATAATACGCATCCGCAGGCACCCTAACCTTTCCAACAGCATCCTTTTCTATCCTATATCTCATGTACCCGCCTCCCCTTCTCCAACAACAGCCTTTTTCATCAGTTCCCCCTTCAGCAGCTGTATTGCTCCTGCAGGGTCGACACCCTTAGGGCATACTTTTGAACACGCTCCGGCAAATTCGCAGCCCCAAATGCCATTCACAGTATCCATTTCAAGCAGCCTCTTTATTCCTTTCTGGTCCGCCTTGTCTGCATAGTACCTGTAAAGCTGCGAAAGCGCCTGCGGGCCTACGAAATCCTGGTTCGAGTTTACTACAGGGCAGGCGTCAAGGCACAGGCCGCACATTATGCAGTATGAATAAGGCAAAAATCGGTCTATGTCCTCACGGCTTAGCGCGTAAGGCTCTCCGCTCCCATATTTTTCCTTTTTGTTATTTCTGTACAACCCAGGCTGCACAGAGATATGCTTCTCGAAAAAATCGTCGAAATCTGTTACGAGGTCCTTGATAAGCGGATGCCCGTACATAGGTTCCACTATTATTTCACCGTCACTAGACTTTTCAAATACGTTTGTCTCGCAGGCAAGCGACGGCTTGCCGTTTATTACCATTCCACAAGAGCCACATATTCCCATCCTGCAGCTGTACCTTACCGCAAGCGTTGGGTCCTGCGTATCCTTTATAGCCAATAGCGCAGAAAGAACAGTAACGTTTTTGTCTACGTTAAGTCTGTGCGTTTCCTGCTTAATTGATTTTGTTTCAGGGTCAAATCTGTTTATTCTGAAGTTTACGGGCTTTATCTCGGGATGGGCTACTTCATGATGGTGCACCACAGCAGGCGTGTGCGCCGGTATGCTTATCTCCGCTATGCCTTCCCTGCGCCTGTGCGCGTAAACTTCTATGAAGCCCACTGCGCCGAACGCGATTAGCCCAAGCGCCGCAAGAGCAAGGAGCACCCTGCTTACAAGCTGCATTCCGTAAAGCAACGCAAATATCCTTATATAAAGCAGGACCGGCACTCCTACAAGCGCGGCATAGATGAACATCATAATTCTGGAAGCTCTCATGCAAACCACATCGCAAGCATTATGGCAAAGCCAATGATCCATACTGCAAGCATTACATATGGGAATACCCTGTATGCCGCATATGACGATTTATTCCTTGCAGAAGAGTTGACAAATGACTGGTTCAGGTACTCGGAAGAAAGGTCTTTGCTTACTATAATAGCGAAGGCCTTCGCGGTTTCGTAAACCTGCGGCGCCATAAGGACCCACACTAGAAGTATAAGCACATTTATGTAGCTTGAACCTAATGCGCCTGGCGCGAATAATATTGTTCCAAGCACTATTATGCCAATTATAAAAGAGGCGAATATGAGTATGCGGTAAGCGACCATGTGTATTAGGCCTTCCAAGTCAAATCCGGCAAGCCTGAATATATTCTTCTGCTTTCCGCGTATGTCATAAACGGTTTTCATGCAATCCCTCAATAGACCCTCGGCTGCGGCTTCCATTTCGTGACCACTACAGGTATGTAGCTTATCTTGTTACCTGCAGCCTTCTTCTGGATTATCGTGTGCTTGAGCCATTTTTTGTCATCCCTTTCTGGATACTCCCTGACCGCATGCGCGCCCCGGCTTTCCTTTCTCCTTGCCGCGCACTCTGCAACAAGCATGCCCAGTTCTATCATATTGCCTATCTCTAGCACGTCCCTGAGGTTGGTATTGAAAGTTTTATTCCTGTCTTTGACATAGGCTTTTGCAAACCTTGCCTTTATCCCTGCAATTATGCCTTTTACCTTGGCCATGTCATTCACGTTCCTGTAAACATATAGGTACCTGCCCATTGCGCCTTGGAGCTCAGACAGCAGCGCATACGGTTCTTCAGTTCCGCCTCCGTAAAGCAGCCCATCTATTCTTTGCTCGTCCTTCAATGCTGCTTCATAGGCAAACTTTTTCTCCTCTGCGCCCATTTTTTTGCCATTTGCATACTTTGCCAAGGCCCTGCCGACTATCCTGCCCCAGACAGAGCACTGGCTTAGGCTGTTGCTGCCCAGCCTGTTCGAGCCGTGCACGCTTACGCAGGCACATTCGCCTACGGCCCAAAGCCCTTTTGCAAACTCCTTGCCTGCGCCTAACATCACATTGCCGCTTGTGTTGGTGTGTATGCCACCCATGGTAAAGTGCGCAGCCGGCCTTACAGGAAGCGGCTCCGAAGCCGGGTCAAGCCCAAGCATCTTCTTCGAGATGTCCTTTATCATAGGAAGCCTCTCGTCAATAAGCTTCTGATCGAGGTGCCTGAGGTCAAGGTGGACGAAACCTAGCCCAGAAAGCTTGTCAGTGAAAGCCCTTCCCTCATCTATCTCAGTTACAATAGCCCTCGATACGATGTCCCTTGGTGCAAGTTCCATCTTAGATTCCGCATACCGCTTCATGAAGCGTTCGCCGTCAGCGTTTAAAAGGTACGCGCCTTCCCCCCTTGCAGCCTCAGTTATCAAGATGCCGCTGGGCACCAAGGCAGTGGGGTGGAACTGCACAAACTCCATGTCCTTGAGAGGAAGCCCGGCACGGTATGCAAGCGCTATACCATCCCCAGTGCTTGAATATGATGTAGTAGTAAAATCATAAATCCTTGAGAAGCCGCCAGTCGCTATGACGCACGCATTTGCCCTTATGAGTTTGGACTCTCCTGTAGCTATATCAAGCGCATGGGCTCCTAGAAATCTGCCTTTTTTCATGATAAGCGAAGTTACAAGGTGCTCATGCAATAATGAAATCTCCCTGTGCATTGTCAATTCGTCGTAAAGCGCCCGCATCATGAAGAATCCAGTTTTGTCAGCCGCAAAAGCTGTGCGATTTACGCTCATTCCTCCGAACGCGCGCTCATTTATCTTACCATCCCTATTCCTGTTCCACGGCACGCCAAGATGTTCAAAGAACTTTATTTCCTCAGGCGCGTTCTTAACAAGAATCTCTACTGCATCCTGGTCTGCAAGATAATCAGACCCTTTTATTGTGTCATATGCGTGTAGCTCCTCCGAATCTTTGTTCTCCGAAGGATACAAAACTCCTGAAATGCCGCCCTCAGCCGCCACCGAATGGCTTCGCATTGCATGAAGCTTAGAAACAAGTGCAATTTTAAGTTTGTCCGAAGACTCAAGTTCTGCGTGAAGCGCTGCAGTCATTCCAGCTATGCCGCTTCCTATTACAACAACATCAAACTCAAGTTCCTGCACGTTTACCAAGTAATACCAAAAACGTAAAAGTATAAAAGCAGAACGCAGCTTTGGCAGTTGCCAATTACAAAAGGCAAGAGCATTGCCAAAATTGCATATCCACGCATAGGATTCTGCCGCATCCACAGCCTTGAACTCGCCTTCTGTTTTCACCCCAAAGGTAGTGCCCTGCGCGAAGACGGAATAACAGTATTTAAATACGGATTAAAGCAGTTATTTGATGATAATTGTGGTTTCGGAGGTGCAGATTGTAGGGTTCCTGTTGATCCTGATATAATTGGGATAAGCTGTTCTTCCTGCGCCTGTGGCGGAAGGACCTCCAAAAAGTATTCGGCAGGCGAAACAGAAAAATAAACCACCAGTAAATATTGATGCAGATAATGTTTTCTCTGCTACCGAAGAGGCGATGCCAGTTACAGAAGAACCTGCAGGAGCAAGAATCCTAATGTGCTTCTTATAGCGCGCAAAGATAGTAGCATGAGCCAATTCCTGCGTAAACTTGCTTTGCGTAGCGCATGTTGACGCTGTACCACATGCAATAACTATAAACACAAAACTTCATTCACGGTTTGATTGCAGTTATACTGGTATAAATTTTTCGCTCAGTATAGCAATATAATTTTCGAGTCTAGCCACACAGCTTTTTATCGATGTTAAATTTATTTTAAATTTATTTTGACTACAGTTCAAGAAAGAAGCCGAAGCTTCTTCAAAGCGACATAAATTAATTTATAATTTTCTAGCGCTAATGTATTTTGCTATTTTAGGCAAAGATCTAATGATAGTAATGAAGTTCGGAGGTAGCTCCGTAGGCAGTCCTGAAACGATAAAAAGGGTTGCCGGGATCGTGAAGTCGCAGATAAGAAGCGGTCCCATTGTTGTTGTCTCTGCACTCTCAGGAGCTACAGACAGCCTTATAGAAATAGCAAATACGATTGCTGCAGGCAAAAGCCCGGAAGAGAGCCTAAATTCCTTAATTAAAAGGCATAAAGATACGATATCAGAGCTTGGGCTTGACCAGTCTATTATAGAAAATGAGTTAACGGAACTTAAAAGCGCCGTTGAGCATGCTGACAGGGCAAAGGCCTCTGCGCCTATATTTCTTGATGCGCTTGCTTCATTCGGTGAGCGGCTTTCAGCACGGATAGTGGCAGGATGCATGCGCGAATGTGGAATAGATGCAACAGCCTACGATGCGTATGACATTGGTATGTTAACCGATTCAAACTACGGCTTTGCAGACGTACTGTCAGAGACATTTTCAAGCATAAGAAAAGGGCTCAATGGAAAGCCTGGCGTACCTGTTGTGACCGGTTTCATAGGAAAGGACAGGA
>JAVZPV010000031.1:0-6015 GCA_038881385.1 Candidatus Micrarchaeaceae archaeon
ACAATATCTGCCAAGCATGAAGTTGGCAGGTTCATGGATTTGCTTAAGCTAAACGGCAAGCTAGTCCTTGTCGGCCTGCCTAGCGAACCTTTAAGCGTAATGCCTTTCTCACTTGTAAACGGGCACCGGGTTATTGCAGGCTCCGGCCTTGATGGAATTAAGGGAACACAAGAAATGCTTGATTATTGCGCGGAAAATGGCATAAAAGCAGATGTAGAAGTAATACCAATACAGAAAGTAAACGAAGCATACGAAAGGATACTGAAAAAGGACGTCAAATACAGGTTTGTAATAGACATGTCTACCCTGAAAAAAGGGTGACAGGAGCAAGTGGTATTGTCAACAAACTCGGCACCTATTATATCTTGTCGCATTCGGCACTTCACCTCATTCATATGCTAATTTCTTAAACTTCTTTGGCTTGTCCTCCTCTTTATGTTTTTCTGCTTTTGTATATGAAACGTTAACTACTGTATATACTTGTTGAACTTTAGGCTTCTTGCCATTTAAAAGGTCTTTTATCGTTATGGCTTTGTTTAAAAAGTAAGATTTCTGTTTAATAGGTAGATTTATTGTTTAAAAAGTTACTCGTCGTCATCTTCCTTGACTTCTTTCTCAAAGACTATTTCTGGCGTTTTTAATATATCATCTACTTTTACGAGCTTTATTGTTACGCCGTGTTGTCTTCTCAATTCATTTACTCTTTCATTCGCTGTGGTAGAAAAACTAAAGGCTATAACAGCACCAAACTTCTTATTTAATCTTTGCATGTCTCCAAATAGAAGCCTTACAATAGGGTCTCCTACATCCTCACTTTGCTTAACTTGAACTGGGTCTCCATTGAATGTCCAACCATCAACACCCTCATCGGCGACTTTCTTAGGATTTGCTCTCCCATAAATACGATTGAAAACCCAATTTTGAAAGTCAAATGGTTTCATCCTCTTCAAATCTGCAAGTGTCGCTGGTGCACCCATTATTTCTGCATGAACTGAATACTCTTTTTTAAGTCTTTTTGCCATTTCTTTACATGCAGTATATGAAATATCTATTCCGACCCATTTTCTCTTATGCCTTTGTGCCGCAGAGAGGGTAGTGCCACAGCCACAGAATGCATCAAGAACTATGTCACCAGGTGCACTTGAAGCTAAGACAATTCTCTCTAATAGCTTCAAAGGCTTTTGTGTCGGATAACCCAAACGTTCTGGGTCTTTCTGTTGTAAGTGGCTTATATCATTCCAAACATCGGTTGGTGGAACTGGCTCATCATCATAATATTTGTAGATTTTGCCATTAGATTTTATTGTGCGGTATACTCTCCCATTATTGTCTATGTGCCTTGCCAAGTTATTCCATTTCTTAAGCACCGTTCCGCAAGACTCGCATACATTTCTTGGAATACCTATTGCTTCCCAGTCAAAATGATAATCTTTTCTCTTGTTTTTAGCATAGAACAAGATTACATCATGCTTTCTTGGATAAAAGTGTTTGGCTCTTCCACCGCTTTCGTAATGCCATACAATTTCATCAAGGAAATTAGTATAGCCGAATATGCTATCCATAACTGTCTTTAGATAATGAGAAGCGTGCCAATCACAATGCAGATACATAGTCCCAGTGTCTTTCAATACTCTATGACATTCTCGTAAACGTGGCTCCATCCATTCCAAATATGTATTAATCCCTTTATGACCGCCAGCCCACCTATCTTCGAATGCTCTTTTCTCAAACTTTTCTCCCCAAATAACTTCATAAAGCCTATTACTAAAGAAAGGTGGGTCTGCATAAACGAGGTCTATGCTTCCTTCTGGGAATTGTTTAAGCACTTCCTCATTATCCCCATAGTAAATGGTGTTCTCTTTGAACATATATTTTACATGCATGTTAATCCATATAATTATTGTGTTGATGCAGACTGACTAAGTTTTATCAGGCTTAGCCACTTGTTTCTCTCTGTTCCTATGCTTATACCTGCCATCTCGGATGGGGTTAAACCATTAAGCGTTGTATGTGGTCTTACGAAGTTGTAATAGGTCTGTCAATTGTCTATCCATGACTGCGCTGTCTTTTCACTCTTAAACCCACGAATTACCTTATCCCTCTCTCTGAACGTGCCGTGATAACGCTCTATGATTTGGTTATCCATCTTGGTAGTTGCGTGGTATAGTGCCTTAGCGTTGTCCTCTGGGGTCATGTATCTATGACCGCCAGCGAACTCTCTCTTGACTGCCCTTATTCTTCCAAATGCAGATTAAATCCCTACAACAGGGTTTACCTTCTCTCTTCGACGACAGAAATAGGGGACATTTCGATGAGTTATATATAACCACATAAGAAGCTTGGGCCCGGAGAGATTTGAACTCTCGACATCTGGCTTTCATAAAACATAGATGTTTGTATAAGACCAGCGCTCTAACCAGGCTGAGCTACGAGCCCAACATAACTTTATATAGATAAAAATACTTAATAAATACACTTATTAAAAGTCCTATTCTTAAAGGTATTAGATGGATTTAGGAGAAGGGCTCAGGAAGGCCATTGCAAGGCTTACAGGGGCCACGGTAATAGACGCAAAGACTGTGAGGGAGTTCACCAAGGAGCTCCAGAAGGCTCTACTCTCTGCTGATGTAGAGCTAAATCTTGTTTTCGAATTCTCCAAAAGGATAGAGGAAAGTGCGCTTCGCGAGAAGCTTCCCAAAGGAGTCAGCCCGAAGGACTACATAACTAACATGGTATATGAGGAGCTTGTAAAGCTCATGGGCGAGGGATATGAACCGGACTTAAAGCCAAAAAGGATACTCATGCTTGGCATGTATGGCTCTGGGAAGACAACAACCACGGCAAAGCTGGCAAAGTTCTACCAGAGCAGGGGCTTCAGCGTAGGGGTAATATGCTGTGATGTGACAAGGCCTGCCGCTTACGAGCAGCTGGAGACGCTGGCAAAGCAGGCTGACGTAAGCTTTTTTGGCATAAAAGGTGAAAAGAGCGTTGCAAAGATAGTTAGGGAAGGCATCTCAAAGCTCAAAGACAGGAAGATAATAATATGCGACTCTAGCGGGAGAAGTGCACTTGATTCGCAGCTACTTGAAGAGCTGAAGGAGATAAACAAGGCATTTGCACCTGATGAGAAGCTGCTTGTCATAAGCGCCGACATGGGCCAGACCGCCGGAAGGCAGGCAACAGAATTCAGCAATGCAGTAGGAATAAGTGGCGTAGTTGTTACAAGGCTTGACGGATCAGGTAAAGGAGGCGGGGCTCTCAGCGCCGTTGCGGCAGCCAAATCAAGGATAGCTTTCGTTGGGACCGGTGAAAAGCTGGGCAACCTTGAGACATATGATCCAAAGAAGTTCGTAGGCAGGCTGCTGGGAATTCCGGACCTTGAATCGCTTCTTTCAGCGGTCCAAAATGCCGTTAAAGAGGCAAACATAAAGCCCGAAGATATGGAAGCTGAGGAGCTAAACTTTGACACTTTTTATACACAGCTAAAGGCTATGTCCAAAATGGGTCCGTTGAAAAACATGCTAGGCATGATGGGCATGGCTGACGTGCCTAAGGATGCTATAGAGAACAGCGAAGCAAAACTGAAAAGGTATGGGGTAATAATAGGCTCGATGTCAAAAGAGGAAAGGAGGAACGAGAAGCTCGTAAGGGAGCCTGGAAGGATAGCAAGGATAGCCAGGGGAAGCGGTACAACAGAAAAGGACGTTAGGGAACTGCTAAACGACTTCGGCAAAATGAAAAAGATAGCAAACATGTTTAAGAACAACCGCGATTTCAGGAAGCAACTCTCTAAATACATGCCTGGGACATAGGTGCAAACATGGCCGAAAATCAGGCTTTGAAGGGCAGGCTCACAGAGCTGGAAGAGGAATATGCGAAAACAAAATACAACAAGGCGACCAACAAGTACCTCGGCATGCTTAGAGCTAAAATGGCAAAGATCAGAAAGCAGATGGCTGCAAAGAAAAGCTTCGGCGGCACAGGCTTTGCGATTAGGAAGGCAGGGGATGCAACTGTAGCTCTTGTCGGCTTTCCCAACGCCGGCAAGTCGTCCCTGCTAAAAACCCTTACTAGTGTGGAGTCAAAGGTTGCAGGATATGCCTTTACAACGGTTGAGGTAATACCAGGGATGCTTGAGTTTAACGGCGCAAAGATACAGCTCCTTGACCTTCCCGGGCTTATTCCTGGCGCACATGAAGGTAAAGGCGAAGGAACCAAGATAGCTAGCGTGATAAGGACATCAGACCTTTTGCTCTTCCTGGTGGACATAAACAGGCCCGGCGAGCTCTACGAACTGATAAAGGAGCTAAACATGCTAGGAATCAGGCCGAACAAGCCTGCTCCTGGGATAAGGATAGAGCGCAAGAACTCGGGCGGCGTGTCAGTTGCTGCGAACAGGCACAGAATACCGGAGAAAGACCTAATAACTGGAATACTCAACGAGTTCGACATATACAATTGTGACATTTATTTCTATGACGACGCAACCGCAGATGACATAGTAGATGCGCTTTCGGGCAATTCTGCATACATAAAGGGCATAGTGGCCCTAAACAAGATTGACACGGTAGACCCTTCAGTTCTTCAAAAAACAAAGAATGAGATAGAGTCGAATACAGGAATGGATGTAATACCGATAAGCGCCATGCGCGATATCAATACCATAAGCTTAAAGGAGGCGCTTTTCAGGAAGCTTGGCCTGCTGCGCATATACCTAAAGCCAAAGGACGGGGAGCCTGACTTTTCAAAGCCCTTGATAGCAAAGCAGGGTGACAGCGTAATGGACGTGGCAAAGGCAATCCATTCCAGGGCGGCAAAGAATCTCAGGTATGCTTACGTTGACGGGAAGAGCGTCAAGTTCAAGAACCAGAGGGTTGGGCCGGAACATGCGCTTGCGGATGGAGACATCGTAACGCTGGTGTATACAAAAGCATAAATTTCTAACATTGCAATTAGCTACCATGTCGATTAGGTATTGGGAATTTGAGGACGCTGCGCTTAAGGAAAAACTGAAAAATCCCAACGTGAAGGAGGTTGCAAAGATCTACTTCGACAATGAAACCAAGGCATACAGGTTCTCAAGAGTCCTTCTGGAAGTAAAGAGCAAGGGCGAGCTCAGGCTTAAGGACTGCCCTGCCGACCTGCCAATAGCAACGTGGAAAAGGTACCTGGACTTTGGAGTCACGGCAGGCATACTTAAACATGAGGGCAATGCCTACAGCTTCACTGACAGATACACAAGATCAATGAAGAACATAGCAACGTATATCAAATCCTGGGTTGAAGCAAACAAGCAGGAGGACCTGCAGCTGCTCTTTGCAGCAGCGCATCTCGAAAAGCAGAAGAAGCGCGGTGGAAGAAAGAGCGCAGCGCCAAGCCAGCCCGAAGTTGCCGTTGCCTCAGGGGGCCAGAATTAATCACTGGTCAGTGTACCATCTAACGCCGTTTTCAGTATCCTCCAGCTTTACATGGTACTTTTCTTTGAGAAGTGACCTTATTGCATCGGCCTTTGAGAAATCTTTTGCTGCTCTTGCACGCTCACGCTCATCAACAAGTTTCTGTACCTCATTTTCAAGAACCCTCTTTGCGCCTATGTGCTCCTCGAACCTTAGGCCAAGTATCTTATCGAAAGAGAGCATGGCCCTGGCCACCAGCCTGGCTTCTCCTGCGGTCAGCTTTCCTGCCTCGTTCCTTGCGTTTGTCTCGTTTATTATGGCATGCATCTCTGCCAAAGCTGCAGGCGTGTTTATATCGTCATCAAGAGCCTTGAAGAATGCCCTCCTATGTGCGGTTATAGACTTTCTGAATTCGACGCTGTCCCCACTCGCCTGCCTGTTTTTGGTTTCGCCAAGGCGTTCCAGGAAGGCATATATGCCATTGAGAGTCTTCGACGCATTGTCCAGCGCCTCGAAAGTAAAGTTGAGCAGCTGCCTGTAGTGCCCAGATATTAGGAAAGCGCGCAGGGCTGCTGGTGAATAGCCTTTTTCCAATATCTGCCTTACCGTGTATATATTT
>JAVZPV010000032.1:0-5839 GCA_038881385.1 Candidatus Micrarchaeaceae archaeon
GGCATGACAGGCAGCGGTAAAACCTACCTTACAAAAAGCCTTATGCTAAGGCTTTATGCTGTTCTTGAGTGCATTGTCATAGTGATAGATTTCACAGGCGAATACGAAGAGTTCGCGAGGCGCTTCTCCGCCGAATGCCCCGCGATTGCAGGCATACCAAAACTGATCGGCAATGATGCAAATAAAATAATATACATAAACCTTAGCCGCGAAAGCGAGCAAAAGAAAGTGAAAGGCGCAACTGCAGCCCTGCAGGCTATAACAAATAAGATGAGGGCAAGAGGTTTCAATGGCAACGCAAGGAGCGTATTTGTAATACTCGACGAAGCATGGAAAATGATGGAGAAAAGCAGGCCGCTTGAGATTATAATCAGGGAAGGCAGGAAGTACAAAGTTGGGATCGTTGTAGCCTCACAGATTATCAGGGATGTTGACCTAAACTTCATCGGAAACATAGCCACAATTTTTGCTTTCAGGGTACAAGATAGGGACTCACTTAGCATATTCCAGAAAAACTACGGGCTAAGGGATGAGCAAATAGCAGGAATACAAAACCAGGAGCTTGGAGGCTGCTTTGTAATACAGCTTTCGAAATACAATCTGAGGGAGGCGTTTTTTATAAGGCGCGTTTCAGGAGTCGAGACGAATGCAACTGCAAGAATAGTTGTAGGTGATAAGATGGCAGTCGAAGTAAATTCATCCAAATTCGAAGAGCTTGTAAGGAAAGTGTGCAGCGGCAGCACGGCAAGGGAAATAATATCAAAAGCAAACGATTCAGGCTTTATCAGACTCGATGCACTAATAAAGCAGGTGATTTGCAGTAACGGCGACAGGAGGGCACTGCTTGCAGAGCTTAGAAAGCTTGGGATAAGGCTTGATGAGATTGCTGACGCATTCGCCGCAGCTGTAGAAGATTCAGGTAATTAGATGGTTGCAGGTACAGAAGGATTTCTTACTGGCAGAATGTCGATGAATGCAAAACTAGTTACTAGCATTGGCTCAATTAAGCGTAAGCTCAGCCATTACCCAAGCCTCAGTTTGATAGCCGAAGGGAGCAGTTTAAGGTACATGCTGAATCATGATTCCGAAAGCAGATTCTACATTCTGTCAATCACAAGGGAAGATGTTGCGCTTGAGCTGTTTTCCAGGACCCCGCCAATCTACTTCATCAACGAGGCGCTTCTTAGGCTGCTTAGCTTTGCAGCAGTGCTGTCAGAGGACCTCGAATTCGATATGCGCAGCATTTTTCCATATTTAATAGAGGCACTCTCAAGCCAGATACCCCAGCCAAAAATAGCAAAACTGGATTCTGGGAAGGCTAAGCCGCAGGCAGACTTGATACTTGCAGGAAGAATCAACCAGCTTCTCAGGCAGAAAGCACAGCTTGAGAGGGAACTTTCTGAATCAGCAGCAAAATTATCCCGGATTGTGGCGCTGCATATAATAAAATGCTGTGGGCCTGCTTTTGAGGCCGAAAGCATACTGGGCGAACTCGGCATTGGCATTGAAGAGCTTGGTGTTGCAATTGCAATTATGCCAGAACTTGGGTGCAGGGCGGTCCATATGGGGCGCGGCAGGTATAGCCTAGTCAAATACCTATAGAGTTGTGTATATGTCGGTTTTTCTAAATTACGCGTCGCAATTTGTCCCTATCTTATTTGGTATTGCAGTATTGCTACTTTTAATGCGGACTGGGCTCATAGCCAGGAAGGTACGCATAGAAACAAGCCCAAGCTCTTGCTTCGCATCAGCCAGTGCAAGGTTCGAGCCTGCCATTCAAGAGGAGCCGGAAGAGGTGCTGCAAAGCCTCTTCAATTCAGAAGCTGAAGCAAGGCTTGTAATAAGCGGTTTATACGATGCAGTAACGGGCAGAAGCTTAAAGCTGCAGGCGGCAGAGAAACTTGGGCTCTTAGAACTGGATGATTTTGGAAAATTAAGAATAAGCAAAACAGTCGGGCTTAGCGTGGTTGCATGGGACTACGAGCAATTTACCAGCAGGTTGAGGGAATACAGATACGCTTCAGGGGTAATGCTTGCATATCTGCTTGACTGCAGGGTAAGCGTGCTGCTCGCCTCGGCCGATTAAAACTCCTTATTCGCTTACGCTTAGCGCATACGTTCCATCGACTTTTATGTCAAGCTTCTTTGCCAGCTGTGACTTTTCCACATCTAATATTACCACATAGCCGCTCCACCGCGGAGTCAGCTGCGTAGATCCGCACACAGGGCATACGTTCCCCTGCATTACTATGAACCTGCAATTCTTGCATGCTTGGTCTGCCATTCAAATCATTTCTTTCCGGATCTTGAAGCAACGGGCTTCTTCTCCTTGGCCTTGCCTTCTTTTGACCATTCAGGCTTGCCTAAGCCGTCAGGCCTCATCGTAAGGGCAATCTTCGTATCCTTTATATTGTTCTTCAGGCTTATTGTCGAAACCTTGGTGTATACAAAGTCCCCCTTTTTCAAGGTTTTCCCAGTATTCTTAGAGCTAAACACCCCATTCTTTCTGTCGTAAGTTATAAAGTCGCTTGTTATCTGCGATAAGTGTACGAGCCCCTCTATAGGGCCAAGCCTCACAAAGCAGCCAAAATCGACAAGCTCAGACACCTCCCCGGCTATTACTTCATCAACTTCCAGGTTGAAGGTAAGAACATCAAAAGTCACATCGTTGTGCGTAGACGGGTCTCCTGGAGCCAAATAGCCATCGCTAATGTCCCTTACATTGAAGACCGCAAGAATTATTCCAAGATCACGGTCTATAGTCCTTTCATACTTCTGCCTTAGAATGCTCTGGGCAGACTTGGTTATATCCTCGCCAAAAAGCCTCGGAGGTATGCTTATCGTGTCTTTTATAGTATGTATATAATACAATCGCTCACCACTCAGGACATAAAATAGGGATAAAAATACGTAATAATTTATGAATGAATGCATTTATATGCTTATCTCATCAGCCCAGCCCTTGTAATGCTGAAAGCCTGTATGCCTGCAGCTTTGAGTGACCTCTTCAACTTCATATCATTTGTACAAACCGAATAGCCCTTCCCGGCGGCTTCAGAAAGAATCCAACTATCTACGTTAGGCAGGCTGCCTCTAAGGCTGCTTCTGATAATGCGCACTTTTTGCGACCTAATAATAAGAAGTGCAGCACCCGCATACCTGCTGTACTTGCCATGCCTTTCCTTTATAGTTTCGAGCTCCCTTATTATGCCTTCCGACACTACAGGCTCATAGCCTTGTGGCATCTCCCTTACCGCCTCTATAGGATCCTTGCCATTTGAAACTGCAAAAATCAATGAACTTGTATCTATTACCATTGGGCGCATATGCAAACCATCTCCAGTAAAAAGCGTTATAATGCAATTTTTGCGCGGTAGGCTACCTAACGGGCTGTGCCTGCCGAATCCTATCAATATTAATTAAGCTTTGCAAATATAAACCTATTAAGTAGGTGCCATGAGTATTCAAGACATAATAAACGCGCTAAATAACGATGCATTTAAGGCTGCTGACACTATTGCGAGCCACGCAATGAATATAATAATGTATTACTGGGCGCAAAGTTTCCTGGTTGTGCTTCCGCTCGTTGCAATATACCTATTCTTAAGGAAGGACAAGGACGTATTTGCTTTCGTGGTTGCTGCAGTAGTAATGTACCTTGTGGCAGACATCATAAAAATGATTGTAAGGGAGCCGCGGCCATGCGAACTGCCCTCCTTTTCATGGATAAACACATACGGCTGCGAAGGTGGATTCTCATTCCCTTCGGATCATGCAGCTACGCTGACCGGGCTTGCATTCTTCGTAAACAAATACAAATATGTTAGAATTGCCTATGCAGCATGGCTGATAGGGGTGCTGTTTGGGCGTGTGTATCTGGGCGCCCATTTCCTTACCGACGTGATTGCAGGCATTGTACTCAGCGTTGTACTTGGCTGGATACTCTATAGATACAAGGAAAAGATCAATGGGTTCTGCTTAAGGATTTTCATAATTACACTAAAGCCATTGGCTCCAAAGAAATGGCTTAGCTAGATGAAATAATGGAATTGGATATGTATGCTGAGGAGTTGCTGCGCCATTATGAGCACCCTGACAATAATGGCGAGATAGCAAATCCCAGCGCCAAGATGCACGAAGAGAACATATCATGCGGCGACAGAATAGACATTTACATTGAGATAGAAGGCGGTAAGATAAAGGACATAAAATTCCAGGGCAGCGGCTGCGTCATATCGATGGGCACTGCAAGCATGCTTACAGATGAGGTAAAGGGCAAAAGCCTCCAGGAAGTAGAAAAGATGGACAAGGGCAAGCTGATCAAACTTATAGGAGTGGATCCGGGGCCGGTAAGAATGCACTGTGCGACCCTTTCCTTAAGGGCTATAAAGAAGGCAGTTTTCGAATATGAGAAGAAGCCTGTTGACACCGCCACCAAGGAGCTGTAATCAAACAATGGCAAACTCAACTCTCTTGTTGTGAGAGCCTTTGTTCGCGAAGGAACTAAGCCTAAGCCTTCCTATCCAATTTGAACGCAAAACGTGAAGGCCGCCATCCATCTGCGCATCCCAGCCCCTCTATCTCAACTATTCTTACAGAGTCAAGCCTCTTTATAAGCTCCCTCCATGGTTCGGTCCTTGCAAGGTTTTGCATTCTTAAGGTCTCGTCCTTGCTGACTTCCCTTACAATTATCCTTCTCCCTTCTTCGATAACTGTGTTTACCTTCTGCAGTATGCGCTCTGCCGGCTCACGGTTCATCTAGGGCATGTCAAAGTCTATCCTTGCATGATCCTGATAAATCCGGCTGCCTGTTGAAAGTCCTCCACCAAGATTCTGCGCTACTACTAGCCCATCAAAAATGTGTATAGCCGTGTGGTATCTCATATGAGTACCTTTTCTCCCAGTCCAATGTTCCATAAACGCTTGACCCTTCATGAAGGTCTTCAGCGCTTTCAAGCGTGTGTACGACATCATTGCCTTCTTTATTCACTTCTATAACCCTGAACTCAATGCCACCTGCAGCCAGTTTTCTTGTGTCATGAGGCTGGCCTCCGCCTGTAGGATAGAAAGCTGTCCTATCAAGCCAAACCCTTATTGCCATCAATTCTGCTTACAGAGGCGCTGAATTCTTTCAAGTACATGTCTTTTAGGTAAAGTTTTTCCGTCATGCATCAAATATAATAAAGGTAAATATGAAATAATTATCTGCAGTCCCGTCATCTAGTGGCCAAGGATCGCGGGCTTTGGACCCGTGTACACCAGTTCGAATCTGGTCGGGACTACTACTTTAACTCAGCGGGCGTGAAGTCCCTTGACTTGGCGAGGGGATGAAAGCGAGCAAAAGTATTTATAGTTATGCTAATATAATAATAACTATGTCATACAACTTGGACAAAGGAGCACATTCTGTATATGCATTACAATACCACTTCATACAGGTTGTGAAATATAGAAAGAAGATCTTCGTAAACGATAAGATTATTGATTTCTTCAAACAAATAACAAGGAGGATAAGTGAATCTTTTGGGGTGGAAGTCATCGATCTGGAGTGCGATAAAGATCATTTCCGCATGATATTCAGGTCAAACCCCACTCTTGATATACCTAAGTATATAAATGCGTTGAAAACGATATCCTCTCGTGAGATACAGAGAAACTTTCCAGAAGTTAAAAAGCATTTATGGAAACATGTGCTCTGGTCTCCATCATATTTCCTTGCAACAACAGGGCAAGTAACACTTGATGTGTTAAAAAAGTATGTTGAAAATCAAGGTAAATAATATGGTTAGTGCAGAAAAGAGCAGCAGAATACGAGAAAAAGCTGTATTGCAGTCACAGA
>JAVZPV010000033.1:0-5809 GCA_038881385.1 Candidatus Micrarchaeaceae archaeon
ACCAGAAAGCCGGGCAGCAGGCTTCATCTGCAGGCTCTTTTGGCTCTACAACTGCAGGGATAGATACCCCGCTAAATTCGACAGAGCTTGCTGTAATAAACAACGCATCTAATGCGTATTTCGAGAAGGCTGGGCTCATGCTCCTTAACGGTAGCATTTCAGGCGTTTTTTCGGGCTCTTACAATGTCACACCCTACATGGTAGGCGGAAAGCCGTCAGTTGTCTACCTTGGGTCGATAACTTGCATATATTGCGGCGAGAACAGGTGGGCTATGGCCCTTGCCCTTGGGAGGTTTGGCAGTTTTGCAGCCCTCTACAAAGGCTACAGCTCATTCGGAGACTACGACGTCCCTACGCTCTACTGGACGCAGAACAACTACACGACTCCGGATACGAGCTCATTCAACCCAAACGGAATCGACATAGGCAATTCCTATAAAAGCAGCTACATAAACTTCTTTTCAATAGATGGAAACGGGCAGATAAACCAGGGCTTCTTCATACAGCCATTGAACGTAATAGGAAGCGAGGTAAACGCGACTGAAAACCAGCAATACATAAGCGTCTACAAATACCTGATGACGTTGCAGTCTAGCAACGCTACTGCTTTCCAGGGCACTCCGTATACCATCTGGGGCAGCTCTATGTTTAGAGGCGCTGACGGGGTAGACTTTGGCAACGCCTATCCCCCTGTAAACTCAACCCTTCCGTTGACATACATGACGCATTCGCAGGTCCTTTCACAGCTGGCCAACCCTAATGACACTTTCGCGTGGAGGGAGTACGCGGCTGCGGACGTGTACGTGGCGCGCATATGCGCTGCAATAAAAAATGCGGCGCCTGTCTGCTCGCTCAGCTCGATAAAGGCTATTGAGGCATTGTAGGCATGGAAAGGAAAAGGCAGGTTGGCAGGACCTCTGTGCTCCTTGCTCTTGCAAGGTCTCCTGCTTACCTTGCAGTAGTTGCTGGATCAAGCCTTATTTACTTCCTTGTAGTTTACAGCTTAATAACTGCAAGCAACCTCGGAATCTTCCTAACAACCGTACCAATATATCTTATTTACCTGATGGTGGGCAGCGCGGGGGTGCTGCTGGGCCTCAGTGTACTTTCTGTAAAAACCGCGTTGATTGGGAGGGCTTATGCGGCAGGTGAAGGCATCCTAAGCGCGGTGCTGCCTGCAGCAGGAGGGCTTGTGGCAACCTGCGCATGCAGCTATTCGGTGCTTGCCGCTGCGCTGGCCGTCGCAGGCATAAACGCATTTGAGATTTCAGGCATAGTCTCATGGATCTCGCTGTATCAGTCATGGCTGATCCTTGCCATAATCGCAGTTAATGTGCTACTGATATTCTATTATTCTGGAAAGGTAGCCGGTGCGGTGAACAGGCTGCATCCGCAAAGGCGTGAGATGCTTGGCCAAACATTTTAGCTTTGAAGGCGAGCTTAGGCTGCCGCATTACATGAGGCCTGAGCTTGGCAGGGTATACGGAAAGATAATAAAAGAGGCTGAGATTCCCGGCTATGTGAGGAAGGCCGTTAAGGTATATGCAGTAGGGGACATGGTTGTTTCCACTTTGCTGAATCTCGGCTGTGTGCCAGACGTTGCGGTCTTTGACTTTGCAATCGGTAGGAGGCGCGTTGCCCTAAGGAACATAAAGGAAACGTATTCCAAGCCTGTCATGGTAAGAAACCGAGCTGGCACCATAAGCAGGGACTTGTGGAAGGCTGTAGAACGCGCCACGCTTTCTGGAAAAAAGGTTGGCATACGCGTATATGGAGAGGAGGACCTGGCAGCGGTGGTGTGCGCCTACCTTGCACCAAACGGGTCGTTGCTGATTTACGGGATGCCCGAAAAGGGACTGCACATATTGAAGGCAGGCGCAGACACAAGAAAGTTGGCAAGGAATATACTGGAAAGAATGCGCGGCTCTGCCTGAGGCGGCTATGCCTCTTTTGCTGCTATTTTTTGTTCCTTATCAGGATCTTCTCTATCTGCAGAAGCAGGTCCAGCATGAGCCCGCTGATTATTGATAGAAAGCCTAGGGTAACGAGCATGAATGCTATGAGCGCCCTGCCAATTTCGGACAGCGAGCCTGTATGCAGGTAGTTAGTTATTACTAAGGCGCCAAGGACCAGCCCTGCGAGCATCAGTATTGCGCCTATTGTGCCGAATATCAGCAATGGATTGTAGTCCCTTGCATACCTTATCGTATTCCTGGCAATATTCAGCCCGTAGACCGGCTTTACTTTTGCTATCTTCGATTCAGAGCCAATTCTTGGGCTGTAGCTTATCGGTATGTCCATCAGCCTGAAGCCACGCCTTGCAAGCTCTATCTCAAAGAAAAGGGTACCTGCGCGGTACGGCTCCTCTTCTCTGATTGAATCAAAGGCCTTCCTTGTCATTGCAAACGCACCGCTAAGGCCGTCGTGTATGTTTTTGTGGTATAGGAAACGGAAAAGTCCCGTAAGGAACTTATTGCCAAAGGCTATCGACGCAGTCATTGCCCCGTCGCTAAGCTTTCCGAAACGGTTTCCAGAGCAGAAATCCGCCTCTCCTGAACTTACCTTTTCCACTACCTTCTTGAACTCGTCTACGCGGTAAGTGCCGTCAGGATCGATTGAGGAAAGTATCTCGCCTCTTGCCGCCCTAAAGCCCTGCATGAGTGCATCCTCGTATCCGGTAGAGGCTTGCCTTATTACCTTTGCGCCTGTACTACGCAGCTCTAGATAATGCTTCTCATCGCTCTTGTCTACTACTATTATCTCTGCTTCGCTGCCGAACTGGTTACGCAGCTCTTTTATCGTCTTTGGGGCTATGCTCTCATTCTTTGTCGGCACTATTATGCTGAGGCGCATGCAAATACAAAAGTCTTGAAACAGCAAATGATATAAAAGCTATTGAAGCGCCTTAGGCATATGCACGCCGCTTGCCGATGCGCCCGCAACTTAACTTTCATCGATTTTAGATGATTGCTAGATCTTGAAACAAAGTTCAGGCAGGTTTTCGTCACTTTCATTAATTTTGCAGTTTAATAAATGGAATATGCGCCTAGACAGGAGGCTTGTATTTTACGTATTTGCAATAGCCATAGTGCTAATTTATGGCGTTGCGGGCACGTATGTGCTCGGCCAGGGAAACAACTTCAACGTAAAGATAACATCCCTGAACCAGGCCTTGTATTTCACAGTGGTAACAATCTCCACAGTAGGTTATGGTGATATAACACCAGTAACAGGCATTGCAAGGGATTTCGTGATAGTTTTAATAATATCTGGACTGAGTATATTCCTTAGCGCACTAACCGTGCTCTCAGGTGAATTCTTGAGCGCCAGGGTCGAGAGGCTATATTCAGGCTATGGGCTGATTGACAGGAAGAAGCTTGCAAAACATATTGTGCTTATAGGATATGACTCTACCAATGAATTGATATCGCACAGGCTCAAGGAGCAGAAAAGGAACTTTGTAATAATCACAAGCAACAAGACTACGGCCGATTCCCTTAGGAAGAAAGGCTATCCGGCCTTTGCAGAGGACTACACATCAAAGGCTGATATGGAAAAGTTCAACCTTGACAAGGCAACTGACATAGTAATAGACCTTAGGGACAATTCAAAGACAATATATGTAGTGCTTGTAGTAAAGAAGCTTGCTAAAGGGGCGAGAATATCGGTTGTGGCGCCTAGCCATGAGGCGGAGGCGCATCTTGCAGACCTTGAGGTAGCCAACATAATAAACCCAGTAGCGATAGCAGCAGATATGCTTACAAAGAAACTGGATGTGGACCAGGATTCCATAAAGAACTGATGGCAACTGGGGACTAAAGCTGTTTCGTTGCAAATGCTCGTGTGATTCGGCCGCGCGCCGGTACGGTATCTGGGCCCAAATTGGCGCATTTACTAAGCAATAAAATTTAGCAGGCAAAAACAGTGCAACGCGCTTATGCTATTGCTGTATAGGCTCAGCAACGCCCTTCCTTACCAGGACCTTCAACACCTTTGACAAGGTGTCCTCTACGCTTCCTTTAGTGCATATGCTTATTACTTGCTCACCCTCTATCTGCCGCCACCTGCCTTTTATCTCAGAGTACTTTCCTAAATCTGTAACGTTGGATATGCCTCCCTCTCTGGCCCTCTTTTCAAGGCGTGATCCGGCTTCTTCATCAGAAACGAAAAGCCTGAAAATGGTAACTACTTTGTCCCTTGATTCTCCAAGCATCAGCGCAATTCTGCTTGCCGCTTCGCTTGCTATCGAATGGAATGGCTGGCGCGTATGAGTTGCGCCGGTCACTACAGGTATAGGAGTTATGCTGCAGGAGTCGCTATCCTTTTCTATGCGCAGCAACTTCATGAATTCCTTTGCATTTCCGTAATTCGGATCCAGGAGCTTTTCAGAAAGGTCGTACATTGCCCTGTAAAGCAGCTCCTGCACCGACCCTTCCATCATATCAGGAAATTTGTTGCCGTAAAAAGGCTCCAGCTCCTCTGTCCTTATGAAGACATTCCTAAGGCGGTCTATGTCAAGGTAGACGGCGTTTGTGCTCTTGCTGATTGCATTCCCTATTGTGCTCTTGCCAGAAGCCGGAAGCCCTGTAAGAATTGTGAGCGAAGGCCGCAGCAGGAATCTTGTTTGCACCTCCGCGCTCCTTTCCGCGATTGACATAAAGACCTTCGATTTTTTGTAAGCCAGCTTTGTTTAATTAATATTTCCTTTGCACAATGCAGATTATAAAGCCACAAAGTCTGGCGGATTTTGAATGGCTACAAAAGCTGGTTGCCTAAGATTTGCTCTTTGCATGCCTTTATCGCATGGAGCACAACTTCCCTTGAAGTCTTGCATTTGGGGCTGAATCCCAGTTTTTTCAGCTTTTCGTTGCTAATGTAGGAGTCGCTTACATCCCCTGGCCATCCAAAGTTTTCCTTCGAGTAATTTATTTTTGCTCCAGGGGCAACTTCGCTTACTGCCAATTCTGCTATTTCCTTCACTGTTATCTGGTCATCTAACGAAAGGTTGTATATGTTTTCCCTATCTCCTGATTTTTTGTACACAAATAGCATTGCGCCTATGCAGTCCATTACGTCCATATACGACTTCCTTTGCGTGCCGTTGCCCAGGACATCTAGCTTTTTGCTGTTTTTATCCAGCTTTCTCAAAAAATCAAGTATGACTCCATGCGTAAGGTTTTTGCCTACAATGTTAGCGAATCGGAAGATATAGTAGTTCATCCCATAAAGGCTGGAAAACGCAGTAATAAGGCCTTCGCTTGCGAGTTTTGAGGCTCCGTAAAATGATATTGGCTTAAGCGGGCCGTAGTCCTCTGGGGTAGGTTTTATTTTGGCTAACCCGTAAACTACGCTTGAAGAGGAGAAAAGTATGTCTTTTACATCCTTCTTGCGCGCTGCGTCTAGCAAATTGAAGGTTGCTATTGTGCCCTGCTCTAGGTCTAGCCTTGTATTTTTTATTCCGTTTTGTACATCTGAATTGGCTGCTAAGTGGATTACCACATCTGGTTTGGCTATATGCATGGCCTGCTCCAGTTTCTGAACGTCAAGAAGGTCAGCCATTACAAACTTGAAATTTTTTTTGGCTTCAAGATCCTTTATCATTTCAATTCTGCCGCTGCTCAGATTGTCATAAACTACAACGTTGCACTCCTGTTCTACCAGAAGGCGGGAAAAACTGCTCCCTATAAAACCGGCTCCGCCTGTCACAAATACAGACTTTCCTGAAATTTTGTCCATGGATGCTTTCCTTAAGCATTTTTTAATGCTTAGATTAGGATTGCGTATTTTATATATTAGCATCTTACGCCAG
>JAVZPV010000034.1:0-5421 GCA_038881385.1 Candidatus Micrarchaeaceae archaeon
AAGAAGCTGCCTATGGGCCTTGCGATAATAGGCAGAGCATACAGAAACGAGATTTCACCAAGGCAGGGGCTATACAGAATGCGCGAGCTTATCCAGGCAGAGCTGCAGATCTTCTTCGACCCGTCTTCCTGGAAGGTTGAGCCCGAAGGGAACAAAGCTATGGATGTTGTGCTTTATAAATCTGGCAAGCAGGTCAGCATGACCCCGTCAGAGCTCATAAAAGAAGGATACCCAGCCTTTTACGTACGGCATATGGAGATAATAAGCAACTTCTATACCGATGTTATAGGCATACCTAGGGAGCGGTTCAGGTTCCTTGAAAAAGGCGGCAAAGACAAGGCCTTCTACAACAAAGTGCATATGGACATAGAGATAGACATAAAGAGCTGGGGCGGCTTTAAGGAGGTAGGCGGGCTCCATTACCGCGGAGATTATGACTTGTCATCCCATTCCAAGGGTTCAGGCAAGGACCTTTCGGTAAGCTTAGACGGCAGAAAGCTTGTACCAAACGTGCTAGAGCTCAGCTTCGGTGTAGATAGGAACATCTGGCTGCTCGTTGATGTTTTTTACAGAAAGGAAAGCGACGGCCGAGATGTCCTCGGCGTGCCAGGTTTCCTCTCCCAATACAACGTTGCAGTTTTTCCACTCCAGAAGGACGAGGCGCTTGAGGCTAAGGCAAAGGAAGTCTATCAGCTCCTGGCAAAAGAGTTCCGGGCCATATACGATGACTCTGGCTCAATAGGCAAAAGATATGCAAGGATGGACGAGATAGGTACACCTTACTGTGTAACAGTTGACTTTGATACAATAGACAGCAACTCGCCAAACAGCGGAAAGGTAACTGCAAGAAGAAGAGACGACAGGAGCCAGATGCGCGTTTCCATCGAAGAGCTCAGAAAGATTATATCAGAGTTTTGTTCTATGCCCAACGGAAGGTAATGCAATGGAGATAAAAGGCTTTGACCTGGGATTAAGCGCGATGAGCGGCCAACCCCTAACCTTTTACTCAAATTACAGGAAAGATGGAAATGTTGAGACGCTGTCATACCCAACCCCAAAAGGAAACATATGCATTGTTGCTACAAAAATCAAGGACAGGACCAAGCTAAGCTATACCTATTCTGGAGAGTACAACAGTTCAGCAGCAACGAGCGAGATAATAAGCAGGTTTGCCCTAGATGAGAACATCTCTGAGATTTACTCAAGCATAAACACAGACAGCTTCATGGACCTGGCAATCTCAGAGCTTAACGGTTTAAGGGTAACTAAAAATGACCCTTGGGAAACAACATTGTGCTTCGTGATATCCCAATTCAACAACATTAAGAGGATACGCAGTATAATAAATAGCCTCTCAGCCAGATTCGGCGAGGAGCTGGAGCTCGGGGAGACCCGCGTTAGGCTTTTCCCAAAGCCTGAAGTACTTGCCTCAGCGCCTTTATCAGAAATAAGAAAATGCGGCACAGGCTTCAGGGACAAATATATACAAAAGGTAGCAAAGGACTGTTTATTGCACTTAAATCTGGACGAGCTTTACGACCTTGAGTACAGCGAAGCAAAACAGAAGCTTCTACAGGCATACGGCATAGGAGACAAGGTGGCTGACTGCATTCTTCTCTTCGGCTACAGGAAGCTTGAGGCCTTCCCTATCGACACCTGGGTTAAGCGGGCAGTGGAAAATGCGTATTTCAAGGGAAGGAAAAAGAGCATAAAAGAAATACATAAATTTGCAGACAAAAAATGGTCTGGATTGTGCGGCTACAGCAACCAATACATATTTTGGCACGGAAGAATCAATAAAATAGGGAAATGATTATATGATAAAAGAAATGCACAATATAGAAAGCAGGATAATAGAACTGGAAACAAGGATGGACGCGGTAATGCAACTATCAAGAAATGTGATAAGAATTGCGGGCAAGCTGGTAATGGCAATACATTCAAGAGACTGGAAGCAGGCTGACAGCCTCATATCTTCGCTAAACGAATATATGAAACAGCTTAAGCTCAAGGAATCTGGTTTCGAGCATTACTCGCTTCAGGCGCACCAGGAGTATGCAGAGGCAATGATCGTTAACAGCATAATAAGGAAAGGCCTCTCCGTACCCAGTATGCGCGAACTCGGAGAGTCAGAGATACCATACCTGCTTGGCATGATGGATGCAGTTGGCGAGCTAAAGAGGGAGGCTTTTGAATCTATGCGAAAAGGCGACATAGCCTCAGCCTCCAGGTACTATTCCATAATGCTGGAAATCTACGACTCTACAGTACACTTCAGGTTTGCAAGCTCACTCGTGCCAGATTTCAGGAAAAAGCAGGATACGGCAAGAATACAGATAGAAGGCACAATAAGCGAGCTTGTATCAATCGAGGGCAAGAAAACCAAGCCTGATTCAAAATAGCAGAACTGCCTAATAAGATTATCAAAATTAATAAAGATTGAAAATTTCAGGATTGAAAAATTCAGAGCGCTATTCGGAAAGCTAAGTATGATTTCCGTAAGGTTTATAAATGCTTTGCGATTATACTAATTGACCTATACTAATTGACCTATACCAATTGACCAAAAGGACTGATGAAATGAATAAAACAAGATTTAGACTGCAATCAGCAATGGAGTACCTGATGACCTATGGCTGGGCAATTCTCATTATAGCAATTGTCCTCGGCGTCTTGTACTACATTGGAGTTTTCAATGGCGCCGCTGCTCTTGGAACGAGCTGCATAGCTACCCCAGGATTCCTTTGCCAGAACCCAATAATGTCATCTACTGGATATCTAAGCTTCACGCTTGGCCAGGAAAGCACCGCAACAGAATACAACATAGGACTTTCATGCGCTGCTGTTTCGACATCTTCCGGTTTGCCATACTCTACTGTAGGCACCAACGTGTTTTGGTATCCTTCAGCGACCGGCGCTGTTTCCGCAACTGGCAATACTGTGGCTCCTGCGCTCAATCTCGGGCCAGGGCAACAAGTGGGGATAACAGGACTGCCATGCTACACTAACACAGGGGTGCTTGAGTCGTCATCGTCACCTTCTATAGGGTCTACGTTCACAGGGACACTGTGGCTTAACTATACATCAAGCCCAACAGTATCAGGCTGGATAACAAACAAGATGGCGACTGTCACTGTAAAGGTCACGTAACTATTAGTTATTTGGCCTCTTTTTCTTTTTCTTCTGTTTTATTTTTCTAATTTTTATTTTTCATTTAATTTATTGTTCATTTTTGTAGCTTTATTCTTTTTGCGATATTTATGCACAGAGCTTAAGCCAAAAACAAAACAATATGTAGCATTAGATATAAGGTCCAGTTTTGCAGCAATGTTACAGGTTTGGCAGTTTGCCATTTGTAATTAAGAAGGCTCTGCCTCTACTAAAATCAGGATAAAAATTTTAAAATAAATAAAAAGGCAAATGAAAAATAGAAACAAAAAATAAGGAAAGAGAATAAGGAGCAGGGATTTACCTCCTGCGCCTCGACATTCTTCCTTTCCTATTCATCTTGGTCCTTGCGACAAAGCCATTCTTGTCTATGAAATAAAGGAAGCCTTCCTCCCTCTTTACCTTTTCTGTGCCAACTCTGCTCTTTTTGCCGCGAGGGTTGTTCTTCATTGGCGTTCTCCAAGCGTATCCATCTTTTCCTAGAAAATATAGATACCCATCCTCACGTTCCACTCTTTCTTTTGTTAGTCTCTCTGCCATTCATTCACCTAGATACCAATTGGATAGAAAACCTTTTAAATGCTATTCTGTACTGCCGTCAGTAAATTACATGAAAAGCGTCGACATTTTTGTGCATATATTGCTGTGCATATTCCTGGCTCTATTCATAAACTGCCTAAGCCATAAAAATCAGAAGCGTTAGCTATAAATAATATATATGAATGATTAACTGCAGCACGCTGCTTCAATAAGCTTCATGCCAACGCGAACTTATCCATTCATTCGGGAAAATCCAAAACAGTAATATAAGGCGCTTAAGCAGATTGCTTTTATGTGGACATGTGGTGTAACTTGGATAGCACGGCGGCTTGCGGAGCCGTAAGTTGCGGGTTCAAATCCCGTCATGTCCGTAACTGCAGCTAAATCTGAAAAGGGCAGTTTCGGCCTTCAGTCAACAAAGGGTTATTTTTGCCCTGCCTGCAAAATTTTGAAGTTTAAGCTTTTCAGCCCAGGATCCCATCAGTTCGCCGTCAGCAGGGTCTTTTGGCAGTATCCTTACGTCTCGTATGCCCAGCGCTCCTATGAACAGCCTTGCGTCAGACAGGGCCTCATTAAATGTATTTACCTGAGAGTAGTATGCGTTGTATCTTCCAATCTTTGCTAATCCGCTGCCATGCCTATTCATTCTTTCAGCCATTTCAGAATACCTTGCCTTAGATGGTCTTGTTATTACAAGCACATGTTCAAGCCTGTCGTCAGACACAATCTTTGACGTATCTATTGTGCCGGTAGAGAGTTCTACGCCAGTATTTCCAAAAAGTTTTTCCAAAGCATTACTTTGTACTTTTTCGTTTCCCACTTCTATCTGGGGTCTTGTTTTATATTCTAAGTCTATGAACTGGCTTATTTGCAGGTCTCCTATGAACTTTGCATCAATTCTGCTGCCGTGCAGCTTTGCATCTGCTTCCACAGCCAACCTGCCAGCCCAGCCGCAGCCTTTTGAGAAATCCTCCATATCTGTATGCGTAAACAATAATATTTGCTTGATGCCATGCCTGCCATAACCACTCTTAAAACCCTGGCCTTCTTTAAATGCAAGCTCTGTAAGCGTATCTGAAATGTTTGTTACATCAGCTCCTGCAGTCCTTACGAATACTGTTTTGCCGTCATTGAATTTGTTGTCAAGATATTCACTAAGGCGCCTATCTGAACATGTCACAACTATTCGGTCTGCACTCTCATCTTTGTACAATTCGCGCATGCCATCTATGCTACTTCTATCTTCAGCCTTTTAAAACTGATGCGAATGAGTATTGGACCTGTGGAATTGGCGGCTTAATACCTACAACGCATCTTTGTGTATACCTATAACAGCACGGCCCGAAGGGTCATTCATAGTTATGAACTTTTCGTCCCATCTCATGGCACGCGGAGTTGAGCATGCAACAGACGGTCCTACAGGCACAGTAAGTATTGCTGACTTGTTGTGGAATAACTCCTCAAATATAGTTCTGTAATAATATTGCTCTTTTGAAGTAGGGGTTCTTTCAGGGAACCTCTCATTTGCCATCTTAAACTCTTTGTCAGTTACCTCCCTTTCTGCAAGCTGTTTAAGGCTGTCAATCCATTTATAGCCGACCCCGTCTGAAAACTGTTCCTTCTGCCTCCATAATATTTCTTTTGGCAGATAAGGCCTTCCTGTAGCGCTATTGACAACATCAAACGCCTCGCGAAGCAGACTCTTCTCTATCC
>JAVZPV010000035.1:0-5406 GCA_038881385.1 Candidatus Micrarchaeaceae archaeon
GTGCTTTTTGCAAGTTTTTGCTTTTCCTCCGACTGCTTAAGCAGTTCCTGCTTCCTAGACTCTAACATCTGGGCCTCCTTTCTGATTTCCGCAATTTTTATCCTGATGCCCTCTGCATCGGCCCTGGCCTTTTCCAGCCTCTCGCGCGCGGGCTTGCTCATCCCGTGAGCTGCCAGGTCTTTTGTGGCTTCCACGGCCTCGTTGTATATGCGCATTAGCCTTGCCTGGGCAGCAGCCAGCTCCTTCTCAGCTGACGATGCAGATACTGATTCTGCGGATGAACTTTCCTTCAGCAAAGAAAGCCTTTCCTTAGACTCGCTTATTCTGGAGGTTATGCCTGAGAGCGCTTTTCTCTCTGAAGCCAGCTCAGACTCAAGCCGCGCAAGTTCTTTGGAATTTGAATCAAGCTTCATCTCTGCAGCCGCTGCCGCTTTTCTTTCGTTAAAAGCGTTCTCTTCGGCCTTGGCCATGGACTCTGCAAGCCGCGCCTTTAAGGCAGTTGCGTCCTTGAGCTGGTTTTCTATTGCCGAAAGGGACACTTTCCTTTTGGAGTATCCGCCTGAGATTGTGCCTGAATGCTCTATGAGCTCGCCATCAGGCGTCACGTAGCGGTGCACGCCTATGCCGTAACGCTCCGCATCCTCGGCCTTGCTTATTATGTAGGTGTTGCTGAATATGTATCTGAATATTTTGTCGAATTTTTTGTCGTACTTGACAAGGTCCAGCACCGGCTTGAGGCCTTTCTCCTCATGCACAGCGCTTTCGACGCGCAGCTCCTTTATAGGTATGAAGGTTGCCCTGCCAAGCTCGTTTTTCTTCAAATATTCTATTATTCTGTCCGCAGTGCTTATCGAATCGGTGACGAAGAAATCGAATCTGGCCCCTGCCGCAGTCTCTATAGCTATCGCGTTCTGCGGATCGTACGAGCATAAAGAGGAGGCCTGGCCGTAGAAGCCGTCTGGCTCGCTGAACTGCCTTCCTATCCTCTCAGAAATGCTGTTTCCTTTTGAAGAGATATAGCTTTTCTGCTCCTTGAGCGCTATTATCTTTTCGTCTAGTTCCTCTATTTCTTTCTTCAGCCTCTGCCGCTCTGCCTCGCTTTTCTTTGCCGACTCGGCCGCCTTTCTTGCAGACTCGCCAAGGCTCTTGTTTAACTCCTTTAGCGACTCTAAGGACTTCTCCTTTTCCTTTAGCGCAGCCTTTCCGTCCTCAAGGGCTTTCTCAAGCCCTTTTATAGACTCGGCCAGTGAGTCGCCTTCGGCCTCATACTTAATTATTATTGCTTTTGAGTCGGAAACCTTTTTCTCCAGCTTCTGTACGACCTTTGAAAGCTCCTCTATCTCTTTTTCCTTGTTTCCTATGCTCTCTGTTGCTACGGCTGCGCCGGCCTCCTTTTCAAGCTCGCTGAGCCTCTCCTGCATTTCCTCTATGGACTTGGTACCGGACTGGAGCGTATCGTTTATCCTTGCAAGCTCCTTATCCGATTCTTCTGTAAATGAGCCTATTTCCATAAGGAGGCTCCTATGGCCGCTGAGCTCTGCTTCAAGAGACGCAAGCTCTCTGTTTATGGAATCACGCCTAGAATTTATCTCTGCCATTGTGGTATTGCTCGAGGTTATTTCGTGCGTAAGCGCCTCCCTTTCGGTATCGAAGTCGCTAAGCTTCTTTGCGATCTCGCTTCTCTTAAGCTCTGCTGCATTTTTCTCTGAATCGAGTATGGCCAGGTCCTTTGTGTAGTTGTCAAGTGCTCTTTTTAGTATCTCTTTCCTTGCGACAAGTATGCTGTACCTTAGCGACTTGAGCTTTGCGGAGTACTCAGAGAACTTTTCCGCTGCCTCCTTCTCCTTTTCGAGTTCGCGCAGGAACGAAACCTTTTCGTTGAGCGCGCCCTGAGTTTCCGAGATTCTTTGGCTTACCTTTTCGAGTTCGCGCAGTGCATCCGCCTTCTTCGCTTCGAATTCCTTTATGCCTGAGGCTATGTCTATGAGCTCCCGCCTTTCACGCGGGTTCATGGAGATTATCCTGTTTATCTCACCCTGCGTAATTGTATTTGTCTCTGCCGCCCTCATTCCGTTTGAGGCGAGCACTTCAAGCACTTCCTGCCGCACCACCTGCTTGCCGTTAAGCGTATACTGTGTCTTTCCGTCAGACCTGACCGTTCTCACTATGACATAATCCTGATCGCCAGAAAACTCTAGCTTTACGTAAGCCTTCGCTACCTCTGAGCGCTTTCGCTTAACCCCGAAGTTTATTAACTCTTCAAGCTTTGTGGCCCTGAGCCTGTTGGTCGAACCTTCGCCAAGACCAAATAGCAGCGCGTCGCAGATGTTGCTTTTCCCGCTTCCGTTAGGGCCTACTATGCATGTGAAGCCTTTGCTTATGAGTATCTCTGCATGCTTGAACGACTTGAACTTGTCTATTGTCAGCGATTTAAGGTACAACAATGTAACCACTGTGTGAACCGATACACATATGCCTTGCGGCCTTGCCAAATATATTAATTACTGGTCCCAATGGCCTCTGCAAGCTTCATCGAACTTATGTACCAGCGCATGTTTATACGCCTTACTGAAGCCCAGATGCCGTCCATTTTTGGCATATAGCCAAAGCAGATTCTGCTCCAGCAATTTCAAAGCCCCGCGCCGCGCAGCAAAATTGGGTGGCTTTAGGTTTTGAGTGAATTTGATAAACTGCGCTCGGCCATGCTAACGCAGCATTACGCCTTCCAGCTTGCCTTTCAGTGCCTCCTTTTTACTTCTGTGCTCTTCCAGGAATTCATTTATGGTTTTTGCCAATGCGTATTTGTGCTCCCCTGCAAGAATTGTTCCTTTCCTTTCGCCTTCGAATATCTTCTCAAGTTTCCTGTCGTCAGGCTCAAATAGGAACCTGTAATACTGGCATACGGAACACTTGTCCGGGTCTCCGCCTAATTTCTTCTGCAGCTCAGCTGTTGGCTGCTGCCCTGTTATTGCGGTGTTTATCTTTTTCCTTACGGTTTCGGGTGAATCCGAAAGGTAGATTGCGGCTTCGGGTCTGCTGGCGGACATTTTTGGCTCACCCTTCAGCCCTGGAAGGAACTTCGCGTGGACTATTGCGGGCTTGTAGTAGCCAAGCTTCTCTATTGCGTTTCTGCCAACCCTGAAATGCACATCTTGGTCCACCCCAAGCGGGATAAGGCACGGTACATTCCTGCCTTCTTGCACCGACTTCATAAAGGCAGGCACAGTCTGCATGCTTGGGTAGAAAAGGGTCCCTACATTTGTGTCTGGGCCAAATCCGTATGCATCTTTTACAACCGAGAATGTCAGGTATTTAGACACCCGTACTGCCTGCTTGTACAGAAAATCAGCGTATTCTGTGTCGAGGAATATTCGCGTCTTTTTAAGGTCAAAGCCCAACGCAAGTATGTTCAGCGCGGCTTCGCGCGCAAGTTCATGCACCTTTTCAAGAGTAAGGCCCTGGTCCTTCTTTGCGAGGAACTTTTCCTCGTCGGGTATTTGTATGTAGACCTCAGCCCCGAAGCGGTCCTGCAGCCATTTTGTGAATATGAATGGGACCAGGTGGGCTATTGTCATTTTGCCGGAAGGGGCTATCCCTGTATACAGGTAGAATTTTTCTCCGTGTTCGTATTTGTCAAGCAGCCAGTCGAGATCCCTGTGCGCGAATATTATCCCGCGGCGCATCATGAAGTGAAGCCCGCCGGCGTCCTTCTCGAACCGTTCAGCAAGCTCCCTGCTTATGGGCTTTATGCCGAATTTGCTTACAAGCTTTTCATAGTCTACCTTGCCTTCAACGTCATATGCTGTTACCTTGAAATCCTCTGCCATAGCCATGTCTTGCCACTCTGTCTGCTTGCTGCTTATGCAGAAATATGCCTGTTGCTATATAAATGCATTCTGCGTGCCCTGATATGAAACATGCTTAGTAGGCACAGTACGTAATTTAAATAATTTATGCGCATAGGCCAGGGCCGGGCCGCCAGCCTGTTGCTGCTCTGTTGCTGTTCTGTTACTGCTATGGGATTTTGGCTGAGCCTACAAAAACGCGCGCTTTTGAAATGGTAGTGGCAGTTATGGCAGCGTAAGTAGGGATTATAAGTCTTATGGTTGCATATATAAAATCGCTTGCATATACGCGTCTGTGTTAGTGCTCGTTTTAGGTGGATCTTTGGCAAACAAAAGCGACCACGAAATAGTGCCAGTACACGAGATACTCAAATTGAAGGAAGTGAACGAACTGCTGCAGGAAAGGCGCATAACGCTGGAAAATCTGCCTAAGATTCTGGAGAGCGATCCTCAGTGCAGAAAGTTGGGGGCAAAACCCGGCCATATCATCAAGATACACAGAAATGACAACGGCAACGCGTATTTTTATTATAGGGTTGTTGTAGAAGGTTAACCCATCCTGTGTTGGTATAATTATGAAGCAGTATGGTTTGTTAGACTCGTATTTGAACTCCTCTTCTCTGGTTTCACACCAGATAGAGAGCTTCAACAGGTTTTTGGACACAAGCTTGCAGAAGGTAGTCAGCAGGCAGAACATGATAGAGCCTAGCGTCGAGGGCTTTGCGCTGAAGCTCGGCAACATAAGGCTTGACCGCGTTTCTATTATAGAATCGGACGGATCAAGGAGAAGCATCCTGCCGAATGAGGCTAGGCTGAGGAACCTCACTTATGCAACACCCATTTTCATTGAGGTGGTTCCGATAATAAGGGGCATAGAGAAAACCGCAGCTTACGGAGAGGTGTTCGTGGGTGAGCTGCCTATAATGGTGAGAAGCAACCTCTGCAACACCAAAACCATGGCCCGCACACAGCTCATAGAGAACGGTGAAGACCCTGACGACCCTGGCGGCTATTTTATAATTAAAGGCGTGGAGCGCGTGCTCATAGGGCTTGAGGATGTGGCTCCCAACCGCATCATAACCACAAAGGAATCGGATGGGCGCGAGGTCAAGAGCCGCGTATTCTCAACCACACCTGGATTCAGGGCACGCTGCGTTGTGACAAGGAACCAGAACGGCACCTTTTCTGTAGATTTTCCTACTACAAGCAAAAGCCTTGACCTAATAATGCTCTTGCGCGCCCTCGGACTAAAGTCCGAAGATATACTCAATTTCGCAAACGACCTGCTGCCTTTCAAGAATGACTTGCTGCTGAGCATAGAGATGAGCGACGCCAAGGATTTAACTCCAAAGGACGCCATGCTTGAGCTTGGAAAGATGGCTGCTCCTGGCCAGGCAAGCAAGTACCAGGAGAAGAGGGCAGAGATGCAGCTCGACAATTACCTGCTGCCGCACATAGGCAATGGCAGCGAGGACAGGAGGGAAAAGGCAAAATACTTGATACAGATGGCAAGGAAGGCAACGGTTATTGGGAATGGGCTTGCCAAACAGGATGACAAGGA
>JAVZPV010000036.1:0-5395 GCA_038881385.1 Candidatus Micrarchaeaceae archaeon
TAAAGTCTGGCGGCACGGTCCACGGCTTTGCACTGCACCGTTTTAAAGGCATAATAGGAAAAGAGGTTAACCCAGACCGCAGGCTTGGCAGTGAGATAAGCGACTATGCGAAGATGGGCGGTGTCAGCGGAATAATACACAGCGATGAAAACCTTGAAGGCTACGGCTTTACTGCCGAGGAGGTCGCAGGGATACAAAAAGAGCTCGGAACAGGCCCTGACGATGCATTTGTAATAATTTCTGGCAAGGCTGAAGCTGTAGAAACCGCGATGCGGCTAGCAATTAGCCGTGCCGCTGCGGCAATAGAAACAGGAGTGATTCCAGAAACCCGCGCTGCTGTGGACAACAACCTATTTACAACAAGATTCCT
Source organism: Candidatus Micrarchaeaceae archaeon (assembly GCA_038881385.1). GTDB lineage: Archaea > Micrarchaeota > Micrarchaeia > Micrarchaeales > CABMGC01 > JAKAVK01. Next base: position 371 of record JAVZPV010000036.1, read on the forward strand.
AAGGCCTTTGCCTGGCGGCTTCCGCATGTACCCTGAAACAGACGCAAACCCGATAGAGATAATGGAAGATATGCTTGCAAAGGCAAAAGAGGAAGCGCCTGACATAGAGAAAACGCAGAAAAGGCTTCTGGAGGAACTGTCAAGCAGCCAGCTTGCCGAGCAAATGATGCTTTCGCCAAAGCTTCAACTCTACAACGAGATCTCGAAGCAAACAGCAGCGGACAAGGCCTTTATTGCAAACACGCTGATACAGAAATTCACGGAACTCCGCAGGTCCAATTACAATGTCGAAGGCATCAGCGCCGGGCGCCTCGTAGAGATATTCGATGCATACGCTTCAGGCAAAGTAACCAAGAACGGCGTTGAAGAGCTGCTCAAGGTAATCTCCACAAAAGACACAACAGTGCAGCAGGCAATAAGAGACCTCGGCATCGGGCGCATCTCCGGCCTTGCCCTCAAGAGACTGGTAAAGGAGGCGCAAAAGGACGGCGCCAAAGGAAAAGATTCAATAATCTCAGCTGTTATGTCAAAGCACAGGCTTAATGTGGATGGCGAGGAGCTGAACAGCATACTGCAAAAGATGGTTAGATGAAATTCACAATAATAGGGGGAGACCTTCAGTCCCTTCGCATAGACCTCGAAAAGGGAGAAAGCGTCTACGCCGATTCAGGCACTCTGGTAAGCAAGGACAGCACAGTGATAATGACACCAAGGGCAGTTGGAGGGCTGCTCGGCATGCTTGAAAGAAAAGCCACAGGAGCAACAGCACTTCTCACCGAATTCAGGGCAAGAGACGGACCGGGGCACATGCAGGTTGCAGGCGTTTTCCCTGGCAGGATAGTACCAATAGAGCTGGCAGATGGGGAGAGGTTTGCCGCAGAGAGGTTCGCCTTTCTGGCAGCCGAAGAGTCAGTAAAATTCGACATACACATAACAAACCTCTCCGGAGGCCTTTTCGGAGGCACAGGCTTCGTGCTGCAGAATTTCACAGGGCCTGGGAAGGTGTTCATACACATCACAGGCGACATGATAATCCACAATCTTGACGGCACCAAGGAGGTAGAAGTAGACCCTTCTCACGTGGCAGGATTCGACGGTACGCTCTCATACAAAGTCCGCTTCGTAGACAATGTGAAAACAGCCATGTTTGGCGGCGTCGGCCTTTTCCTCGCAACCTTCTCAGGCAGGGGCCGCCTCATAACTCAAACGATATCAAGGTACAAACTTGCGGCCGAACTTTACTCAGAAGGGCAGGAACAGGTAAAAGGAAAGTCGGGGCGCTGATAAAAATATGCATGTGCGCAAAATAATAGAGCGCAAAAAGGAAGCTCCAAAGCAGAAAATTAAAAAGAAAATGCAGGTTGCGAAAATGGCAAATGGATACAAGGCCTCAACATTCAAAGTGCGCACCCTCAGGTTTAGGAGCCGTGGCGTAAACGTGGAGTATGCTTATGTAGATGATGCCGACATAGCAGTCACACTGCCTCTATTTGACGATGGAAGAATACTTTTTGAGAAAATATACCGGCGTGCGATCAAAAAATGGCTGTACGAGCTGCCCGGAGGGCATATAAATCCTGGAGAGGATCCAAAGAAAGCGGCCGCAAGGGAGCTCGAGGAAGAGACAGGGTACAAAGCCACAAGCATAGAACCCCTTTTTGATGCATACGAAGCCCCAGGAGTGGGCAAGCACCATATTCACGTATTTGTTGCTACTGGCTTGTCAAAGGGCAAAACGAACCTCGATCCAGACGAATTTATAGAAACAAAGGCAATGGCCCTTGAAAACGCAGTAAAATTAGTAATGGAAGCCAGGAACACAGACGCGAAGACCATTGCTGGCATACTATTATATTATTTGAAAGGCAAAAGATGCACGGAAGAGAAAATGAACAAAAAAAGCGCAGGTAAAAGCAGAATCATATTCAAAGGAAAGGCATTCATGGTTGGGTCAAAGCAGCTGCACATGCACAATGAAAAGCTTGATTACGCCACGGTGCTAGTAGGAAAGTCAGCGGCGATAATACCAGTAACTGATGACGGAAAGATACTGCTCGAGCGCAATTACAGGCAAACCGTAAACAAATGGATATACGAAATCCCCGCCGGGCATGTCGAAAAGGGAGAGCCGCCCATCCAGTGCGCCGCAAGGGAGCTCGAGGAAGAGACAGGGTACAGGGCGTCAAACATCAGCCTGCTCTATAAGGGTCTAACATCTCCTGGCATTTCTGACGAGGAAATATATATATTCGTAGGAAAAGGACTCAAGCCAGGAAGGATGAACAGGGAGCCTTTTGAAAAGATAAAGCTCCTCCAAGTCACAATTGGCGAGGCCATGAAATTGATAGAAAAAAGCAAATCAGATCTGAAAACATATGCTGCAATAATGGCGCTGGCCAGGTCCAAAAATCAAATAGCAAGGTAAGCCGCGGTTTCAGAATCCTCTCCCGGCATCCATATCCTGCCCCTGGCGCCTAGCCTGCATGGTGCAGGCTGTAATTAGGTATGGCAAGTTCTCAACGCCAAGAAGGGCAAGCAGCCAGCACTCTCTCCATTGCTGAGCACCTTAAGAATAGTGATAAAAGGGGCAACAGCTTCTATACGCCAAAGCAGCCCCCAGCCCGAACAGCAAAAGCGGCTGCAGCAATAGGCTTGTTCAATGCGAGTGCCGGGATTTGAACCCGGGTTCTTGCCTTGGCAAGGCAAAGTCCTACCAGGCTAGACTACACTCGCATTTTGTGAAATGATATGGTTCATATAGGTATTTGAAAGCTTCGCCATAAATCAGCGAGACGCGGCGCTAAGGCCAGGTGCACAATTCAGTGTGCGGCCGACTTCATTTTGAATTCATTTTGCGGCTTTGGTGATTAAGTCTTACTTTAGCAACATTTTTGAGACTTTATCAAAAAATTTAGACTTTTTCAACAAAGTCTCATTTTGCATAAAGTATAATAAGTAGGGCAGCAAATCATCTATGGGCAATATGGTAGATTACAAATGTGCCGTATGCGGCGTGAGGCTGAACGGCAAACCAGCGCTTTATTGTGAGGGCTGCTGCCAGTATTACTGCTATGGCGATGGAGTTCCTAGCGGATACATGGTATGGAAATGCAGCAACTGCGCCATAGAGATGGACCGCGTTAACCTCTAAAAACTCCAGATTGCGTTTAAACTCTCGTAGCCTTTGCACGCCAATGCAGCCTAAAAACATTTTTGGCGCCTACACGAAGCAAATTTAAATGTTTATGCACATACAGGTAAGCGATATTTATGATAAAGCCGGCCTATCTGGTTGCGGGAATAATAGTAATCATAGCGCTGATTTTCGTTGCCATGACGCTCAACAATTCCGGGAAGCCAGTTTCTGCTACGCAGAATGTCCAGAACCAAACCGCTTCATCAACCAGCGGCCAGGTTTCCCGCAACGTAACCGTTCCAATACAGCTCACCGACCCTCCTGTGGTTCCTGCAGGCACGCAATCGCTCATCGTCGCATATTCAAACGAGCAGGTGCATCTGAGCAATGCAGGAAACCAATCTGGCTGGGTAAATGCTAGCGGCAAAGGCGAGATAAATCTCATGTCAACCGTAAACCTAAGCCAGACAATAGGCTCGGTTTCGCTCCCTGCAGGTGCAGAAATAGACATGGCCAGATTCAACATAACCTATGCCACAATCAGCATTAACGGTACTGCATACAATGTTACTGTTCCTAGCGGCAAAGTAACCGCACACATAGAAGGGAGCACTTCTGTAACAGGTTCAAACAGCATACTGCTGGACCTCTCGCCAACAGTAGTTACAATAGTAACGAACAGCTCCGTTGTCTATGTGCTAGTCCCATCTGTAAAAGCTGTAATAGTCCCATCAAACCAGACTGCTGTCACAATAGGCTCAAAAGCATCCCTCAATTCCACTGTGCATGAAAAACTCGAAAGTGCAGCCCCGAACATTTCTATAACCGGCGCAGACGTAGCAGTAAACGGCAACAACACACAGATACAAATCACAGTAAAGGACAACTCAAACCAAAGCATTACGCTCTTCCACGCTGTGGTTTTTGGCAATGAAACCCTCAATTTCAACAACACAAGGATACAGGAGAGGATAAACCAGATAATAAACTCGACGAATGAGCTTATTCAGTCGCAGTGCAAAGATACAGTCAACGCCTCTGCAAATGAGTCGTCCGATGCAAGCTCAACCACAAACAACACTTCATCAAACAGCACATCAGTCAACACAAAAGATTCGCCAGGCTATGCAGACCGCGGTGACCGCGGAGATTACGGAGGGTACCTTGGAGGAGTAATAAGGGCAGGCGCCGGCTCATACGGCAATGCCGGTTTCGGCCTCAACACCTCTGCAGGGTTCAACGTTTCGAAGTTTGAAGACCACTTCTACGCAAACGGCTCCATACCTCTAGGCGGTTTTGATGGCGCAGGCGACATCAAGATAACAAGCGATGCATGCAGCAGCTCTTGGTTCTCCAACTTCACAAGCCAGGAGCGGGAAGCGGAGCAGCAGGCAAGCAGCAGAATACAAGCGCAGCTTGAGCTCTCAAGCCACAGGACCGGTATCCCATTATCTATAAACAGCACAGGGTCCATGCAGGCCTTACAGTCAGAGGCTGAGTTTGGTCCACAGAACAGAGGGGCTGTAGTAGCGCCAGGGCAGTCGATAACGCTGTCGTTCAACGGTACGCTGATGCCGCGCGAACACGAGAGCTTTGTTTCAGCGTCTCTAGTCTCAGGAAGCCCTTACAAGATAGTTGTGATTGGCACTGACGGCGCAATGGCGACAGCAAACGTAACTGCAACGTAACAGTTGCGCGGTAGTATGCAGACAGGCCCAAGCAGGCTCAGCGCAAATGTGCGCCATCATATTTACTGAAGGCAATTTTACAATATGTGCAGGCGCTCTCCTGGATTTTTTGCAAATGCCGCAGGTCGGATTTGAACCAACAATCTTCCCGTCTTCAGCGGGACGCTCACCCAGATTGAGCTACTGCGGCGTGAAATGCAA
>JAVZPV010000037.1:0-5165 GCA_038881385.1 Candidatus Micrarchaeaceae archaeon
AATCTACGACATCAAATCTTCCGCCTCCTTCGTGCAGTGCCATTAAAGCATTAAATCTGCCATATATAACAGCAGTAAATATGGGCGTTCTTTGTATTTCATTTTTGGCATTTGGATTAGCCCCATATGCCATAAGCTCTTTCGCTATAGCATCTCTGCCCCACATCACAGATAGATCTAATAGCGCATCCTTTGTATCCTGCGCAATCGAGTTTCCATTGGCTTTAAGATAGTCTCTAACTTCCATTAAAGCCTTTTCCTGATCTGCAGACTGTATTGCAGACTTTACGCGCTTATACGCCCTGTCATTCAGTATCTCTGCTGTTCTATACCTCATAATAACCATGAGATATGTACTGCTTTTTCATATTTAAATATTCTAATTTAACACATTTTTTATTAAAAGTATTAATATTTTGATACCTATAACAAAGGAATAAAGTGCTTATTGAGTCATACTTATGCCAATTTCTATGTACAGGAACATGTCATTTTCCTGTTTTCTTGCATTTGTGCGCACCTTGTAACAACAAAAGTCCCAAAACTGCATTTCCAAATGGATTAAATATCTGAAAATAGAAAGCAAAATTAATGATAAAAGAAGCAATTCTTTACCAAAAGATGGAAAATGGGAAGGTAGAGTGCACTGCCTGTGCCAGGCGCTGCAAAATTCCGGACGGGTTAAGGGGCTTTTGCTTTGTAAGGCGTAATGAAGGCGGCAGGCTTGTGCTTGCCACATACGGTACCGTAAACGCAATGCAGATAGATCCAATAGAGAAAAAGCCGTTCAACCATTTTTATCCAGGTACTTATGTACTTGGGATAGGTACCTCCTCGTGCAACTGGGGCTGCCACTTCTGCCAGAACCACAACATATCAAAAGAAAGGGAGATAACCGGATTTGAGATAAGCCCTGTCGAGGTGGTGGAAACTGCTTTGAGGGAAAATGTAAGCGGTGTTGCATTTACTTACAACGAACCTGCAATATTCATAGAGTATGCGCTTGATGTGGCAAAAATAGCCCACAAGAAGGGCCTTTATGCAGTATTTGTGACTAATGGCTACCTCACAGCAGATGCGGTTGCGGAGATGCGAGGTAAAATCGATGCGGCAGTAGTAGATTTCAAAGGAAGCGGTGAGCAGAAGTTTTCAAACAAATACGAAATTGTGCAGTCATGCGAACCGATAAAAGAGGCAATGCTGGAGCTCAAGGATTCTGGCATTCATATAGAGATAACTGACCTGATAATACCAGGGGTAGGCGAATCTTTGGAAGCTTGCGACTCGCTTGTAAAGTGGATATGCAGCAACCTCGGGCCAGACACCCCTATACAGTTTACTGCGTTTCATCCTGATTATAAAATGCTTGACTATCCCCACACTCCATACGCAACGTTGAAAATGCATTACAATATAGCAAAGGAGAATGGAATGAAATACGCATATATAGGCAATGTGCCTGGGAATCCGTATGAAAATACTTACTGCCCCAAATGCGGCGCAGTTGTGATAGAGAGAAACAGCCTATACCTTAAGGCAAGCTTCCTCGATGAAAAAAACAAGTGCAAGAACTGCAAGACCAAGATACCAATAACAGGGTCTTTCACAAGCCAGGTAACACATAGGGACATAAGGGCGTTATATTAAACGCATATGCTGAAACCTGCACATGAAATAAGCCATTGCAATGTGATGCCTTTTCAAAGCAAAGTGAAAAACAAGCAATTAATGTGTCTTATGCGGTTGCCCAGGATAACCTATTTAAATCTTTTTTGACAATGTATATATGTCAAACGGCCATAGGAATAGGGAAACGCCCGAACCCATTTCGAACTCGGAAGCTAAGCCTATTCACGACATGAAATACTGCCTAATCAGGCGGGAAAGCATGTTGCTGTTTGGCATTTCTAAAGCTACAGCGTCAGCTCTATACTTTCCTCACGTATAATTCCTCCATTGCTGAGAGCATTATTTTGGTGTAATCGTTCTGCGGAAGCCTTGACCTGTACTTATCAATAGTACTCTTTGCCTGCCTTCCGTATTTTTCTGCAATCTTCTGCGCGTATTCTATTCCTTTGTACTTTTCAACCATTTTTACGAGGAACTCGATCTCGTCCTCGCTTTTTTGATGCCTGCTTTTGGCATAAATCTTGTCAATCCTCCCTTTTTCTTCTGCATTTGCCTTTTTGTATGTATGGAGCATGATAAGGGTGAGCTTGCCCTCATAAAGGTCGCCGTACCTCTTTTTGCCAAACGCCTTCTCGTCAGCTGTCATATCAAGTATGTCATCTACAAGCTGGAAGGCTATGCCTGCTGGCTCACCTATCTCCTTAAGCATGTTTAGATCCGATTCAGGCCTTCCTGCAATGAGTGCACCAAGTTGCATAGGCCCATAAACAGTATAATAGCATGTTTTGCTCTCCACAATTCTGTTGTACATACTTTCAGTAGCACTGGCCATCTCATGAGTGCGCATAAAGTTTATATCGAGATACTGGCCCTCTACGGTAAACCTAAGCATGTCATAGAACTTGTCGAATAGAGCAAGCCCTTTTGCAAGGCCTGCCTTTGCAATATAATCTTTAAGCATAAACCACATCGCAATATGCGCGGCATCCCCGGCATTGAGTGCTATTGCTTGGCCGTACAGCTTATGCAAAGCCGGCTTTCCCCTTCTCATCTCCGAATCGTCCTCTATATCATCATGTATAAGTATCCAGTCTTCCGACATCTGCATTGCGGCTGCAGGAAGAAGCAATTCCTCCCTAGTTGCACCAAACATCTCTCCGCAGAGCATCAGAAGCCCGGGCCTCCTGTAGCTGCCCATCCTCTCGCTGTAATCCCTAACTACTTTATAGTGCTCTACAGGCTCCTTAAGCGGGAGGTATCCCATTATTGCTGAATATATCGAATTGCGGTTCAACTCTATATACTCCTTGAAATTCATCGTATCTCATTTATTTGCTGCAGTGAGTTTTATAATACAAGCAGTGGACCCTAAGAGGGCAGCTTCCGCATATTGGCTGCTTCTTACAGTATGTTTTTCCAAGCTGTACGAGCTGCGCATGGAAGTCCTTATACAATTTGAGGTTGTTTCCTAGCTGTTTTGAAAGCATGTCTGCCAGCCTGTCGTACTCAATGTCAATACCAAGGCCATAAACCCTGTTCATTATTCTCCTAGTATAAGCATCTACCACAAAAAGCGGCTTTTCAGCCGCATAAAGTACTATTGAGTCTGCAGTTTCCTTCCCGATGCCGTTAAGCCCTAACAGCTTCTCCCTTAGCTCCTCTTTGCCCATGCCTAGAAACAAATCCAAAGTGCCGTAATTAGAAAAAATGTAACTGCATAAGTTCCTGAGCCTTGTGGCTTTTTGCCTGTAGAAGCCACTAGGCCGTATAAGCTGCCTGAGCTTACGCAGCTCCATCACACGTATTTTCCTCAAATCCAAAGAATTGGCCTTCCTTAGATTTTCAATTGCTTTTTCCACGTTGTTCCACGATGTCTGCTGGGTAAGGATGGCTCCTATGATAATCTCATCCTTTGTATCGCCAGGCCACCAATTAAGATAGCCAAAACGCTTCCTCAGAATCCTGTACATGTCAAGGTAGCCAAGCATTGAAGCATCGGTAAAAGCTCTACCTATTCTGCACCAGAATAGATTTTTAAGGATAACCGCACCGCAGAGTAAATGTTGTGATAAACAAAAGCTTTCCTAAGCTCTTGAAAACGGCAAGCAGGCATACGGCGGCGCTGAAGCCGCACCAGCAATGCGGCAGAGGTCTGCACCAGCAGCCTAGGGCAGGATTTGCTTGCGGCTATATCTTGATCTCGCCGCTCTTTATCTTCGCTATCGTTTCCTTAGCACTAATGCCGTCGCATGTTATGTTCATGCTCTTGCACGTTCCAAGGACCTGCGTTACCCTCGACTGCAGAGTATTGCCATAAAGCGACATTTCTTTCGACTTCGCTATCTTCTTTATCTGTTCAAGCGTTATGTTGCCTGCTACCTCCTCCTTGGATTTGGAGCCTTTCTGCAGGCCCAGTTCCTTCAAAATCAACGCACTGGTAGGAGGAGCACCTACCTCGACTTTGAAGTTCTTTGTTGCTGTATCAACTATTACCTTTACAGGAACCTTTATTCCTTCATAAGCGCCTGTGAGCTTGTTTATCTCGTTTATAATGTTGTTAACATTGACTCCAAGAGGGCCAAGCGCAGGGCCAAAAGGCGCTCCACCAGTAGCTTTGCCCCCTTCAATCAGACCATTTATAACTACTTCAGACATATTATGCAGCCTCTGCTTTCTCTATAACCCTAGCCATGTTCGATTTTGTAGTGACCGGTATAGGTACGGCCACATCCATGAGCTCTACAGTTATTTCCTCTTTTGTAGAGTCTACCTTTATTACCTTTGCCTTATACCCCTTGAAAGGGCCTGCAAGGAACTCCACCACGTCATTTACTCCTATCTCTTGCGTATGCTTCTTTGTAACAAGCATTTTGTCAAGCTCGTCTTCTCCAAGAGGTATTGGAAGTACGCCCTTTACATGCGGCTCGTTCATCACAAGCTCGCGGCAGGCCAGTTCATTTTCGGCTTCTACTATGAGGTAACCGCGCATTCCCTCCAGCAAAACAATTGAGTAAACGCCACTCATTCCCTTCTGGACTTTATTCTCAAGAATGTCGGCAGTAATCTTTTCCTGGCTTGAAGTTACGCGCACTACGAAGTACAACAGATCACGCTATTATTTTTAGTTTTTACCAAACAATTGATTCTCATGATAGGCATCAAAGTCAAAAAGCAAAATGCAGAATCGATACGGACGTATCTCAAAGTGCATAAGCTAATGGATAAACAACATAAAGTGATTAGAAGAAATGATTTTATATACTTTCCTGTAAGGGCCGGCATTGACGACTCAGCCATTGTCAAAACCATGCTGGCGCAGGCCAGCAAGGTTGATATGGACTTTCCTCTTTCAAGCGATAGGATAAGCTACCGCTCAGAGCTCCTGAAGGAGGCCAGCACAAAGGCTTATCAAAGCATGGTTAAAAGCTATGACGTTATAGGAGATACGGCCATAGTCGAAGGCGACGCCAAAACGGCGAAGAAACTTGCCAAAGCCATTATGCGAGTAAACAAGAACGTTGTAAGGGTGCTGCGCA
>JAVZPV010000038.1:0-5083 GCA_038881385.1 Candidatus Micrarchaeaceae archaeon
TATCGGGAATGAAGTCCTCAAAAGTGCACAAGCTTACCGGTTTTGCGAGGGTAAACGGCACGAGCATAACCTATCCGGAAGAATGAAAGTGGCGCTTTAGAAACGCGCAGCATCTTGCCATTGCTTCAGAACTCTCCAGAGCTGCCGCGCGGTGGCGATGCGGTATAAGGGCACAGGGCAGCCAAGCTTTTTTCAATGCTTCATATTGATATGGCGTGAATTGATCATGCGCTTATAGTGCTCCTTGAACATGCACCTGTCCATTACAAAAAGCAGGCCGTTGTCCTCTGCTATCCTCTTTGCCTCTTCGCTAACTATGCCTTCCTGGAGCCAAAGGGCTTTTGCATGTATGCTTACAGCTTGCCTGGCTATGGTTGCTGCCTCCTGAGGGGGCCTGAACACCTCCACCACATCCACTTGCTCCTTTATGTCAGTCAGGCTCTTGTATGACTTTTCTCCAAGTATGTTTTCGGCAAAAGGATTTACCGGGATTATTCTGTAGCCTGCCCTCTGCAGATACTTTGGCACATCGTGGCTGGCCTTTCCTTCCTCTCTTGAGCATCCAACAACAGCAATAGTATGGAATCTGCTTAGAATGGAATCTATTATACTGGCCGGGTCTGCATCCATGCTTCCACTTTATTCTATTCTTTCTTTATTTATAATTAATGTATCTAATGTATCTACTTGGGCTGATGCGATTGTGAATGCCGCACTAGCATTCTGCAAATGTTTATTATAGGCAGGTTACTCTGGCTAATCAGGTTTGCCAAAACCCAGGCTTTGGCGCATGGCTTTTTATAATTTGATAATTTGTATAGCTTACATTGGGTTGTCTCATGAAAAAGATAGAATTCGAATTTACGAAGGACGGGCCAATACTCGTCAAGAAGGACGGTAAGATGGAATTTGCGCTGTGCAGATGCGGCCACTCTGACAAAAAGCCTTTTTGCAGCGGCGCCCACCAGAAGGCAGGTTTTAAGGCAGAGGCATACAAGCTTGAATTTAACGAGTAGAAGCTGCGGTTTGGGCAAATGCAATTCGCGCTAGCCAGATGATTAGCCCGGGCTTTAAGAACTTGATCGGCCGTTATACTGCCAAACAACTGCCTGGCTGATACTCATGCTTTCCATTCTGCCGGCAGAGGTACAGAAATATTTATAAATTGTGGTACTGAATTAAGAGAGGGATGCATGAGCAAAGTGGGTAGGAAGATAGTTGCTGCGATATTGATACTGATACCCTTCGCAGTATATTTTGATGTTCCTTTCTACAATACCGTTGCCCCTGAGTGGGGTGGAATGCCCTTCTTTTACTGGTTCCAGCTGGTAATGCTGCCGGTAACTGCCGTGCTTTTCCTGATTGCTGCTTTCCTTATAGATGATTGAATGGCGTTGCTGCTTGATTTTGCCGGATTTGCTGTCTTCATTGTTCTATTTGCTGTCTTTGTTTTCATAGGTTTTTGGGGCTCTAGATGGAGGAAGGCCACGCTAAACACGCTTGCGCAGTGGGGCCTTGCCGGAAGGCGGCTCGGGCCTTACCTTAGCTGGTTCCTTCTTGGCGCCGATGTTTTCACAGCATATACCTTCGTTGCAATACCCTCGCTTGCGTATGCGAGCGGCTCTATTGCTTTCTATGCTGTCCCCTACGTAGCGATAGTGTTTGGCATAGCAATGCTTACAATGCCAAGGCTATGGCAGGTTTCAAGGAACAAAGGGTACGTAACCTCTTCAGACTTTGTGAAAGGCATGTTTAACAGCAGGTTCCTTTCTGTGGTGCTTGCCCTTACAGGGGTTGTTGCCACACTCCCTTATATAGCACTGCAGATTGCGGGAATGCAGTCTGTACTCACGATTATGCTTTATGGCGCGACAAATGTCAAGATAGTATCAGACGTTGCCCTGACAATATCATTTATCATACTTGCAACTTTTACCTTCACAAGCGGGCTCCGCGGAGTTACGCTTGGCTCAATATTCAAGGACATACTGATCTTCACCACAGTAATAGTTGTCATTATAGCTGTACTTGCCTCATACGGAGGGTTTACCAATGCATTTGCGGCAGTGGCTGCTGCTAAGAACGCGCTCTCTGTAAACTGGTCGACGCTTCCTGCTGCTAGCGTGCCTTCATTCTTTACGCTCTTTGTTGGCAGCGCCTTTGCTCTTTACCTTTATCCGCATATAACAAACGGGAGCCTGGCTGCAAGCAGCAAAAAAGGGCTTAGGAAAAGCCTTGCGCTTCTCCCTATCTACTCAGTAGGCCTGGGGCTTCTTGCACTCTTCGGTGTGCTGATATATGCAGTACCTGGAGCACTTTCAATAGTCAAGGCAACTGGCAACGGGCTCCTTACGGTTCCAGCCATGATTGTAAACGTACTCCCCGGATGGCTTGCGGGCATATGCCTGCTTGGAATATTCGTCGGCGGAATGGTGCCTGCTGCACTGATGGCAATAGCTGCTGCGAACCTGCTCTCAAGGAACGTGATAAAGGAGTTTGTTCCGCTCAAGGAAAAGGCTGAGGCAACACTTGCAAAATGGCTCTCTGCAGCGATCAAGTTCATTGCCCTGGGTTTTGTATTTATCGCGCCTCTCACATATGCTGTGCAGCTCCAGCTTCTCGGCGGAATAATAATACTCCAGCTGCTCCCTGCAGTATTCCTTGGGCTGTACCTTGAGTGGCTTGACTGGAAGGCGTTAAGCTTAGGCTGGGCATCCGGGCTGATTTCAGGGATATGGCTGGTAATACTTGCAAATCCTTCGGGAACTCTTACCGCTTCGGCATACCACACAGGTTTCGGGCTTATCTACATAGGCGTGCTATCAGTGCTGCTTAACATAATCATTTCGATAGTAGGGTCGTTGCTTGTCTGGCTTGCGGGGGCAAAGAGGAAGGGCACCATAAAGCATGCTGAATTGGTAAAGGATATTGGCATTGCCAAGGCATGAATGCGCCTCCATGCCCAGGCCTTAGTCAACCTTACTTTGCCTTTTTTACGTTGATGGTAGATAAAATGGTTGAGATTAATCTGCTGTGCCACATATGCGGCAAGCTTGGATCAAGGACATGCAAACTGTGCGGACGCCAGGTATGCAGCAACCATATAAGCAAAAACGGGATTTGTTCCTCACACGCAATGGGAAGGCGCGAAGCAAGGCCTTAAAGGTCTTGATTAGAGGTTCTGGAAGTCAGATGCAGATGTGCCTTTTGGAAATGCGCTGCCATTCTGCGCCTCTACAGGCAGCCCAATCTCATTAGAGATCCTTGACAGTTCGGACAGGTCTATCATCCTGTCAGTATAAAGTTGCACATACTTTATGTTGCCGTGCGAGACTCGCCTTATCTTGAATGTCATCTGCTGGAACATTCCGCTTCTTAATACGCGTATTTTGGCCTGCCCGCTTTTTATTATCTCAAGCGCAGTTTGCGACAAGTTCATTGCATTGCACCGTTTTGTTTGCGTTTTGCTTTGACATTATTCCAAAATATTGTATTTACGTCGATGGACTGATATTTATCGATACGGTTGAAGTGAATATATTTAAATAGTGATATTGTATTTAATACTACACAGTATTTAGTAAAGAAGAAAGCGTTTAGACCAAGGCGCGAAAATAAATGGGAACCAATCCAAGACAAAATAGCATAGTGCAGCAAGTCCAGCGCTTACAAAAAGAACCAAAAGAAGCTATTCCTGAGAAGACAAATGAAAGCGAGGAGCATATAGTAGGAATGCATGTATTCGGAAACCTTTACGAGCTTGATCCTAAGCTCATCTCAGACAAAGAGTTCCTCAGAAGTACTGTGCTGAAGGCTGTTGAAGTTGCAAACATGACTTTGGTGGAGCACAAGGCATGGTCATTCGGCGGGAAAAAAGGTGGAGTGACCGTTATGGCCCTTATAACAGAGAGCCACGTAGTGCTGCACACATGGAATGAATACAGGTATGCAACTCTCGACATATACACATGCGGGGAGAAGAGCAACCCTAATGCTGCTTTCGACTATATAGTGCAGCAGCTTAAGCCAAAGAGGCACAAGCGCTTCTTCGCTGATAGAAGCAGCGGCTGACCTGGGACAAATTTTGCCATAATTTTTATTAACGGCAGTTTTAGCGCGCTAGTGCTGTATGTGCTGTATGACCTCGCCGCACTGGGGTATGGGAGCCACTGCTCCGATAATTATGAGCCGGAGATAGCCAAGGTACGGCAGACCCCCAACATAGTAGCCCACTACTGCGTTAGCTGAAGGCGGATAGTTTGCATACTGTATGTCAAGCCCTTCGTTGTTGTCACCTTTTGTAAGAAGATAGTACTTGCGGTTTACCTTGATTGCGGCTACAAGCCTGTGGATGATGTCGCCCTGCGGGAAGGAGTCGCTTGAATTTGTTCTGTAGACTATTATTGGGTTTGAGTAGTTCTCTGCTATTGCAGTATTGCCTATGGTTATCCCTGAGGTCTCTACTATTTCATAGCTGGTGCCGTTCATCACAAGGCTGTCTATCGAATAGTTGTACCTTATCAGGTTATTCTTCTGCTCCGATTCTGGCACAAAGCACTTGTAGTAGTTATAGGGCTGGGACTCCTCGCTGTATCGGTCCAGGCATTCCGTGTTGTAAAGCCCTACAGCGTATCCGCTCGACATGAAGTTGCTTATTTCCGACCTGTTGTTAGGGTTATAAGCCCAAAAAGAAAGGAATTCTGAGCTGAAGTTCGAGAGCGTTTTATTGAATTCTGAACTGCTTACATTGACGACAGGCACATGCGTAGATGCAAGAAATGAGCTCATATTTGGTATTCCGTGAAGTACTACCATTTCCCCGCGCGTTAGTGACGGCAGCATGCTGCAGCTTGCCACGACGTCTATAGGCGACGTGGTCTGAAGTATTAGCATCAGCAAAACAAATATTATTACCACGGCTATAATTGCCTCTGCAAGCTCCTTCAGGCTGCTTTTTACCTCGCCGGACTGCACAATGGCGCGCGATTCAAGCGCGAATATTAGAATTATGTCAACTAAGGCGCCAAACGCAATGGCCACGCTGTTGTGTATTATGCATGCTGCGAGAAGCAGCGCTAATGCT
>JAVZPV010000039.1:0-4990 GCA_038881385.1 Candidatus Micrarchaeaceae archaeon
ACAGGTTAAAAGTGGGCATGTTAAAGCAGATATGATTAGAGACCTTAAAGGTGTTATGGATAGAGAAAAGGCACTTTATAGCATTTTTATAACTTTAGAAGAACCAACCGAGCCTATGGAAAAGGAGGCTTTGACAAAAGGTTTTGACACTGCACCATTAACTGGAGAAAAGATACCTAAAATTGAAATAATCACAATAAAAGAACTTTTGGAGGGCAATAAACCTAAAGTGCAACAGATTTATGATAGAATTAACATAACTTATCAAAAAGCAAAAATAAGAAAGGAACAAAAAGAAGAAGGTTATTATAAAAGGTTAAATGACGAATAGCATTTAAATTGTAAATGTTATGTAATAATATAACCTTGATTAAATGGCACATTCAAATAGTGATTTTGTTGAAATAATAAGAGCAATTATCGCATTAGGCGTAATGATTTTTATATTCTATATTTTTTATGTTACACCAACAGTATTGCAGCCCTACATTCAACGGTTTGTAAATCAACTATTAATTGGGGTAGTGATACTACTTGTTGTGTTTGTAGTATTACTAATTCTTAAAAAACTTGATATAATTTAGAACCAAAATGATTTATACTCTTTTTCGATTAAGCTCACAAAATTCGCTGATGCTTGCATTTCTGTGATTACATTTTCCATTTTATTAATTTTTTCTAAATTATTTAACGAAGAAAATAAGAATTCCTTTAAAAATATGATTAGGATTAAAAATATTAGAATACTGTAAAGATTTAGGGGTAAAGTAACTACTAAACTAATTAACATGGCTAAGAATAGTCCAGCTAATCCTAAATTCCATATTCCTTGCTTAAATATTTTAGATCTCTTTTTAAAATCATGTTCAAATTCATCAATTATTATTGTGCTGTTGTCTTTTTCATTTACGAGATTTTTATAATCACTAATTTTTATATCGATTTCTTTTTCTTTATTATTAATAACATCTAAACTCCTATTTAATACGACAAATACGGTGCCGACAACGGCAAACACTCCTGCAAGGATTACAAAAGTTAAATTGACTAATCCAGATAAATCCAAAATCATCACTAATGTATAATATAAGAATAGTGCTATTAAATATTTCTTGGATTGCTTGTTGCCTTTAGTGTCTACGAAGTTCCTAATAATCTGCTTGGCGTTGCTCATTTCCCCACCCTCTGCTTGAGCCTAGCTACCTCGCTTACTGCCATGCTGTCTATTACGTCATAGACCTCCTGCTTGCTTGTGCTTATGTAAATGCTCGTGGTGCTTGGATCAACGTGCCTTGCAAACCTGCTTGTAAGGATTAGGTTGCCGTTTGCGTTCTTTGCGAACCTTGTTATTGCATAATGCCTTAAGCTGTGTGTTGTAAGCCTGTGCAGCCTTCTAGGGCTTCTGCCTTGCTGCTCATCGCTTGTGTCGTAGACCTCGTCTAAGCCTGCTAATTCCAGATAGTGCCTGAACCTGTTGCGCACATAGTTGGGCTCTAAGTAAGGCTCTGCCCTCTGGCTCTTTGTTTGGTCTCTGAAGAATATGTAGCCCTTATTGCGCTCTATATTATCTGAATTGGCGTTTGCGAACTCTACTAACTCTTTGAATAAAGGTATCGGTATCTTTAGGCTGTCTAGAAGCCTTGTCTTTTCCGTCCTTATTACTATCTCCCTTGTCTCAAAATCTATATCTTTCACATTCACCTTTATCACTTCTCCTATGCGCAGACCTAAATTAGCCTGAAAGCTGAAAAGAAGCCTGAATTTAGGGTCTTCTATTGCTCTGAAGAACCTCTGAAGCTGCTCTTCAGTGAAGCCCTTGTTTATTGTTCCATATTTAGGTGTCCTTCTTCTATGGAACTTTGTAATGTAGAACTGCCTTATTGTATGTGTTAAGTCTTCTACTTCGTGTTTAGCTAAGGTTGGAAGAGCCCTTTGCAAGTAAGCCTTTACCTCTTTGGGTGCAGTTTCGGATGCAGAAAAGGGTTCGGATTTATTTGAAAATCTGAACCCAGCTCTAGCTTTGTGTTTATTATTGTTCATTGGCATTACCTTTTCCATTATTTTGAGAATTTAGGCGTGTATCTGAACCCTTGAGCTTATCTTTAATCCTCTGCCAGAAGCCCTGCTTATTCTGCTGCCTTTCCGCCGCCAGCTGGTCCAGCGTGGCGTTGAGCTTGGCTGCCACTATGCTTAGGCTCTTTATGGCGTTGGCGTGCGCCTCTATGTTGGCTGCGTAGGTGAGCATGCGCTGGCTTGTGGCTAATAGTACATGTATCTGAACCCTTTCTTTGCTCTCTAAAACAAAGTTTGGGGTTGCGGGGATTTGAACCCCGACATGCAGGTAACGCCTGATCATTAATCATCGCTCCAAATCTTCATCATCGCATTTCTGCTCAAATTTTTTTAAACATCTGGAGCCTGCCGCGCTGCCAGATTACGCCACAACCCCGTTAAAGTGGCTGATATAAATTGAAGCATAGCTATCTTTATTCCTTTGCTCCCGAAGCCGGCATTGCATACCATGCTATATCAATGCCACACTCCAATTACAATGTTACCGCGCAAGGCAATTCTATGCATCGCCTTTCATTTTGCATGCATGGATTGGCACACTGCATCTTGCTTTAACATTGCAGACTGATTGTTTCTTAATATTTTATATTGCAAATTAGAAATGTCTGTGATGAGACGAGGTATTCCTGACCAAGTGATGACAGAGAGTCTCTGAGATGCTAATATGCTTTTGCAAAGTATGCGACAATATCCGTTTCTCCGCCGCATACAATGCACCTGCCCCTCCTGCCCTCATTGAACGGGATTACGCGGTTCGTCGCAGTGGTATCTTCCTTTATCCGCAGCTCGCATTCGTCTCTCCCGCACCAGCTGGCCTTTACAAAGCCCCCTTTAGACGCAATTATCTTTTTGAATTCGCTATAGTCTTTTGCTTCTGTTATGCTCTCCTTAAGCTTATTTTTTGCTTCGATGAACATTGCCTTCTGAATATTATCAAGAAGCAGCCGCGCTTCATTTTTGACATCTGAAACCTTTACTGTTTTTTTCTCCTTAGTATCCCTGCGGGCAAAAACTGCACTTCCTTCCTGCATTTCTTTTGGGCCTACCTCTATCCTGAGAGGAACTCCTTTTATCTCCCAGTCGTTGAACTTATAGCCTGGAGTGAAGCCGTCCCTTAAGTCTATTTCGGCCTTGAACTCACGCTTTATTTCATTGAATATTTTGTTGGCGTATTTGAGCACTTGGTTCTTGCTCTCATCCTTGAATATAGGCACTATTACAATTTGGGTATGGGCCACCTTAGGAGGCATTATAAGCCCGTTGTCATCCCCATGGACCATTATAAGCGCGCCAAGCATCCTGCTAGATATGCCCCATGATGTAGTCCAGGCAAGATGCTCTTTCTCATCCTTTCCAAGAAACTTAAGCCCAAAAGCCTTTGCAAAGTTTTGGCCAAGATTGTGCGATGTGCCCATTTGCAGGGCTTTACCATCAGGCATAATAGCCTCTATTGTAGTTGTGTAATCGGCACCGCCGAATTTCTCCATGTTGCTCTTTCTTCCAGGTATGACAGGCACAGCCAGGTACTCTTCAGCTATCTTCTTGTAAAATTCCAGTATCATTGCAACCTCTTTTGCTGCCTCCTCATTGGTTTCATGGGCAGTGTGGCCTTCCTGCCACAGGAACTCGCTTGTTCGTATGAAAGGCTTGGTGTCTTTTATTTCAGCCCTAAGGACATTGCACCATTGGTTTACTAACAACGGAAGGTCTCTCCAGCTTCTCAGCCATTTTGAGAAAAAGTAGTATATTATGGTTTCTGAAGTAGGCCTTATTGCATATCTGTCTGAAAGCTCTTTCTCGCCTTCGTGTGTAACCCAAAACACTTCAGGCACAAAAGCTTTAAGGTGCTCAGATTCCTTCTTCAGGAGGCTCTCTGGTATCATCAGCGGGAAATATGCATTCTTATGCCCTGTTTCTCTTATCATCTGATCGAATGCGGCGCGTATATTCTCCCAAATTGCATATGAGTTTGGAGTAAAGGCTATAGTGCCGTGTATTGGGCCGTATTCAGCAAGCTCTGCTTTCTCTATTACTTGGGAATACCACTCAGAAAAATTCTCGGCCTTCTTTACAGTAATCCCCTTCTGGCTCTGGTTGACATTCCTGTCCATGTTTGGCTCACTTCAAAAGTCTGTTCAACTCTATATCAAGTAGCCTTCTATTCTTATAAAGTATTGAGTGCATTCCTGCCTGTATGGCACCCGCCACATTTTCCTCCTGGTTATCTATGAATATCGATTGATTTGGCTGCACCTTCATGCGCTTAAGTGCCTTTTCATATATTCTCTTGTCTGGCTTCCTCAAATGCATGTAACAAGAGGCAAACTTGTATTCGAATATATCGGCGCTAATTAATTTGCCCAATATTGAATACTTCGAGGCGTCGATGTTTGTTATATATGCGGTTATGTACTGCTTGTGCAGCTCAGACACTAGGCTGGTAACGCCGCGGTCTACCCTTACAAATTTTGCGTAATAACTGTACCATTGCACCTGCCTTGGAGTAATCCCAAGCCTTTTTGCAATTTTGTTCTCAAACTCTTCCGCACTCATAAGGCCCTTTTCAAGGGTTGGTATCATTGCACCTATATAGCTGCGCACATGCTGTGCATCCTTGCCGCTCAGTTTTGATAGGTAACTGAAGTATTTTGAATCGGGAAAGTGGGTTATAACGCCACCTATATCAAAGATAATTGCTTTTATTTGGTTCGGCATCCGGGCTTCACCGCACATTTTATGGAATATATGTATGTAGTAACCAGCCTAATTCTAGTGAACTACCCCGCCCATGCGGATGGGGCTTCTGCCTCGCCCGCAACTTTGGGACTTCTCACTTCAACGGCAATGCTTGCTTTCACATGCGGAATGCTTTTTATGTGTTCGAGCATGCTACTTGCAGAGGCATAATCCTCTGCGA
>JAVZPV010000040.1:0-4704 GCA_038881385.1 Candidatus Micrarchaeaceae archaeon
CACGCCATTTTTGTAAAGGAACCTTGCTGCGCTGGCTATCGCTGAATCAGGCACGCTTATGGCAAAGCCCTTTGTTTTCTTTATTGCTGAAATGCCTTGGTCTCCAAAGGTTGGATAACCTACAGCTATCGCATCAGCAATTGTCTTTGGCCTTATGTAGCCTATTTTTTCTTTTCTGTTATATGCCTTTACAAAGGGTGCGCACGCCGATGACTGCACAGCAACTATCTTTGGAAGCCTCCTGATCCATCCAAGCATTTTGTACTCTGCTAGGCCTTTGTATGCCGCAGACAATAGGGTAGCATTGCCCACAGGCAGGAATATGAAATCAGGAGTGGTGCCCAGCTGATCTAAAATCTCGAATATTACAGTCTTTTGGCCTTCTTTCCTGTAATGGTAGTCGCCGCAAAGGAAAACTGGCTTGGAGAGGGCGAACTTCTCCGACATTTTAAGGGCATAATTGAAGTCGCCGTTGACCTTTACAACCTTGGCCCCATATTTCTTTATCATTGCTATCTTTGATTTGTTAGCGCCGGAGCTGATGAATATTGTGGATTTGATACCTGCCTTCCTTGCGTAATATGCTATTGACATGCCCATGTTGCCTGTGGAAGCGCATGCGACTTCTGAAAAGCCAAGGTCTGCCGCCTTGGTTATCTCAACTGCCGAGCCCCTGTCCTTGAAAGAGCGCGTTGGGTTTAGGGTCTCGAGCTTCATAAGCAGCGAAACTCCGCCTAAATCGCCGAAATGCTTTCTTACAAGAGGCGTTCCGCCTTCGCCCAGTCCTGCTGAAAGGGCCTTTACTGGCAAAAACGGCAGGTATTTCTTATTGCTTGCCTTCTTGCCGCGGAACTTCTTTGGCAGGTCCAGTTTTGAATAGTCGTACTTGACCTCGAGTATAGAATTGCATGAGCCGCACCTGAATTGCGACTCGTCTTTGGCACGCCTTGAGCACTTCGTGCATTGCAATACGTAATCCATATATTATCAATTTGCAAATAGCATTATTATCTGTTGTGCTGCGCACTTTTGGGCTGCGCGCAGCGCCTTAATTTCGGTTTATTGGCGCATTGGAATACCCTGCAAAACGATTTTATATTCAATTTGCACAATAATGAACATGGAGGAGCGCAACGGAATAAAGGAAATTGGTTTTGATGAAGCCGTAGAGATGATTAACGGCAATAAGGCAAAATTCGTGTGGCTCGGAAGGGAACCGCTTGAGTACATAACAAGGCTTTTGGATATCGACCCTGAAAAGGCTGCGGCGGCAAATCCGAGGGGCCTTATAGAAGGCGCACCGGAAGAGGTGGATTCGCTGAAAGGGGCGATCTTTGCGTGCTACCACGGGAACACTTCAGGAGTGGTAGTAAAGGCGCTCAAGTCAAAGTTTGGAATAGACTCGTACAGCCTTAAAGGCGGAGTTACCTCAGTAGTTGGAGAGATCTTCTAAACCTTGCGGCCTTTCTTTCCAGCCATATGAAGCGCTATGACTGATTGGAGGTGCGGATACGTTACAATTCCGGAAAGCTTTCCGCGCTTCTTGACCGCTGCCATTCCTATTTCGGCTGAGGACAGCCTGACCAGCGCTTCTGACACAGGCATGCGAGCATCGAAAACCGGTATTGGAGTTGCTATTTGGGACACAGTTGAAGCCTCGCTGTTTTTTGTCTTTCCGAGATTTACAACCATGCAGTTCCCCGACGCTGAGGTAAGCACTGTGTGCTCTCCCGAAGCCTTGATTTTTTCGTACAGCTGCCTTATGCTGGCATTAGGCTTTATGTAAGCGAAATGCCTGCTTGCAAACTGGCCTATTTTCATGCCCGCGGTCTCCCTGCTTATTACCATGCTGGTTTCCTCGGCCTTTATGCCGCCGTAGAGGAACATCGCTATGATAAGAGTTATCACAAGGTCGTAAACCCTTCCGTATAATGGATATGAGGTGTAGAATGCGGCGAAGGCAAGCGTCGCTATTACTATTATTCCTAGCACTATGCGGCTTATTTTTGCTGTCAGCATGGTTGCATCAAAAAGGCTTCTCCTGCGCTGCAGGTAGCTCCTGAAGATTCTGCCGCCGTCCATAGGAAATGCAGGTATTATGTTGAATAGGCCAAGAAAGATGTTCAGCGCGAAGAGGGTGTTGACGATCTGCTCTATTATTCCTGGAGGCAGGATTACTGCTATGACTCCAAACACGCCGCCGAGGAAAAGGCTCATTACCGGGCCTGCGATCGATATATTGAATTCGACCTTTGGATCTATCCTAACGGAATCTATGACCGAAACGCCGCCTATGGGCAGCAGGATTATTCTGCTCACGCGTATATGGTTCCTTACAGCAGTTACAGAATGTGAAAGTTCATGGATCAGCACGCAGACAAAGAGCAGGATAAATAGGATTCCTGTGAACAGGTCCACATATAGGAGAAAGAGTATCATGATGACAAAGATCCAATTGAGCTCTATTGGTATGCCGTATATCTTGCCTATACCAAGTGATCCTGGGGAGGCCATTGAATCAATAGTATGCGCATGACTGCATATTTATGCTTATCTTGGCATTTTTCATAATATGCTATTCTCTTTTGTAAAGGGAAGCCCAGCCCTTATAATCAAAAAAGAGGGAATCCTTGTTGCAGGCGACTTGCATATAGGCAAAGAGTTCAGGCTCGAGAAGTCAGGGCTCCATTTTGCCGATGCTACCAGAAAAATGGCTCTCGAGTTGCTTGATATATACAGGAAGACGCACGCGCGCAGGCTTGTGCTGCTTGGAGACATTAAGGACACGATAGGCTACCCGCCGCGTGAAGAGTTCGAGGCTCTTGCCTCATTCTTCAATGAGTTCAGGCACATAAAGGTTACAGTTGTGAAGGGGAACCACGATGCGCACCTCGCTGAGCTGCTAGGAAGGATAGGCATGGCTGCGCCTGTCGTGCGGGAACTTTTGCTTAGGGACATTGCCATGATACACGGAAACGCACTCCCATCAAGCCTGGCAATGACAAAAAAATACATAATAGCTGGGCATTCCCACATTGCAGTAAACGCAGGCGGGGCAGTGGCGAAGGGCTGGCTGCTGGCCTGCCCTGGAAAAGAAACTGAAGAAAGATACGCTGGATACAACAAGAGCATAAAGCTGCTGGTAATGCCTGCTTTCAGCAGCCTTATAACAGGGGTAACAGTTGGCATTGATAGCGATGGCATGTCGATGCCTTTAATGCGCAATAGGATATTTGATCTCTCGACGGCACGAATATACGACCTTGACGGCAAACTTGTTAAATAGCTCCTTGTTTGCAGCCGCTAGCCCAAGGCAGATGCGATTGCAGTGTGGCAAAAGAATAATAATCAGCACCATTTATAGTGACTATAGCCAGATGGGCATACCCATGAAGCTTAGAAAACTCACAAAGGAGGAGGAACGCGTAATAGTGCATGGGGGGACTGAACCGCCCTACTCAGGCAAATATGACAACTTTTACGAGAGAGGAACCTACCTTTGCAGAAGATGCGGCGCGCCCCTCTACCGCTCAGAACACAAGTTCGACGCAAGGTGCGGCTGGCCCGCCTTTGACGAGGAAATACCCGGCGCGGTAAAACGCGGAAAGGACGAGGGCGCTAGATTTGGCCTGGAAATAAGGTGCGCACGGTGCGGTGCGCACCTGGGGCACGTGTTTTTTGGCGAGGGCTTTACAAAGACAAACACGCGGCACTGCGTGAACTCGATATCGATGGAGTTCAGGCCTGACTGAAAAAAGCGCAGGGCAATAGCATGAAAAGGCGAAGCGCGCATGCATAGCGGGTTTTTGCCAGGCCAGGCAATTTGGCTTAACAAAGAATTGCTGCAGCTTTAATGCAGATATATATTTAATTCCAGGCAGGCATGTTACAAAAGGGCATGCAGCACCGGATAGCTGCACTAAATGCAGCTATTGATATTGCATTACTGCTGTTTGCGTCCAGGTTGTTCCGATGAAAGGGAAGCTAGATACTATAGTTATGGGCGGTGGCTGCTTCTGGTGCACCGAGGCTGTCTTCAGCATGTTTAAAGGTGTCATTGATACTGAGCCGGGATATTCAGGGGGCACTGTGCCTGATCCGACTTACGAGCAGGTCTGCTCTGGAACTACCGGCCATGCAGAAGTGCTGCGGATAAGGTATGACCCTAGCATAATAAGCCTTGAAAAGCTGCTGCGCATATTCGCCGAGATGCATGACCCTACTTCCCTTAATGCCCAAGGCGCTGACCGCGGAAGCCAATACAGATCTGCAATATACTACACAAAGGAAAGCCAGAAAAAAGAGATCGTAAAGTTTCTGAGGGGCCTGCAGAAGGAATATGAAAAGCCGATAGTTACAGAGGTTAGGAAGCTCGGCAGGTTTTATCCTGCTGAAGAGTACCATAAAAATTATTTCAAGAGGAACCCGTTTCAGCCCTATTGCGCGATAGTAATCTTGCCAAAGGTAGCAAAGATCAGGAAAGAGTTCGCAGAGCTCCTGAAGGGCTAGGCTTAGAATTGTTTAGCATTATTGCGTTTTTACGTTGTTTACAAGGATATGGTAGAATGGCTGTGTCATTATCGATTTTTATAGCAATTGCAATAATAGTGCTTTTTCTAATTCGCATTGCCCGCAGCAATATCAAAGGCACAGAGTATTCTGCTAGGAGCGTTTTCATGCGCCCTGTGTTTTATATGGTGCTTT
>JAVZPV010000041.1:0-4592 GCA_038881385.1 Candidatus Micrarchaeaceae archaeon
CAACTGGGTCAACGGCCTGCAGTGGGACTGGTCAATATCCAGGCAAAGGTACTATGGAATACCTTTTCCTGTGTGGTACTGCAAGAAATGCGATGAAGCTCTATTTGCAAGAAAAGAGGAATTGCCAGTAAACCCAATTGTAGACAGGCCCAAAAGCGCATGCCGCAAATGCGGCTCAACTGAATTTATTCCAGAAACAGACATTTTTGATACGTGGCAGACCTCATCTCTTACTCCACTTATAAACGCAGGATGGAAAGGAGGCGATGACTACTCAAAAGATATCTTTCCTATGTCTTTAAGGCCACAGGCACACGATATAATATCTTTTTGGCTTTTTACAAGCATTGTGAAAAGTTACTTGCATACAGGAAAGCTTCCATGGAAGTCAGTTCTGATATCAGGCCATGCCCTTGACCCAAAGGGCAATCCTATGCACAAGTCGCTTGGCAATACTATAGAGCCAGGGGTCATGATAGAAAAATATGGGGCTGATGCCGTAAGGTACTGGGCAGGGCTTTCAAAGCTTGGAGACGACGCCTCGTTCCAGGAGAAGGATGTCGTGGCAGGAGCAAGGCTTGTAAACAAGTTGTGGAACGCAGCAAAATTCATAGACAGTGTCTCAGAAAGGAACCCAAAGGAAGAACTAGCAAACTCTCTTGACAAATGGATTATGTCAAGATGCATGCTCGCAATAAAGCAGGCAACCCAATTCTTTGAGGGATACAACTATGCAGGCGCTATGCGCACTGCCGAAGATTTCTTGTGGTGCTTTGCAGACAACTATATTGAAGCAGTAAAATACAGGTTTTACAACAATGACAGAACGGCAAGCTATGCCTTGAGAAAGTCATTCTTTTCTATAATACAGATGCTGGCTCCTTTCCTTCCTTACGTGACAGATGAAATATACCAGAACCTGTTCAAGGGGGAAAACAGTCCGCAATCAGTTCACCTGTCCCAGTGGCCTGAATACGATGAAAAAGTATTTGACAAAGCAGCGTTTGAAGATGGCGAGACAATAATAAAGGTTATTGCAACTGCAAGAAAGTGGAAGCATGATAATGGGCTGCCTCTCAATGCAAAGGTCTCAGAAGTGATTATAGAAGGAAGCCTTGCCTCAGGGATGGCCGACATTAAGGGTACCATAAACGCCGATTCAGTATCAAACGGCAAAGGTGAGCTTGAGGTTCCAGGCACACAGCTCAGAATAGCAATCAAGAAATAAGCTTTATATACTCCTCTGTTGATATTATTCTGAAAATCAGCCATCTACAGGAATAGTTTCTCCTTTTTGGCTGAGCTGTCAATTATTTGTGGTATAATGGCAAGAATGCATACAGGTAGGCATGGAAAGTCCAAATCACGGAAACCTGACGTTGAAATTGGCACTGCGCCTGAAGGGTTTGCTGGTACCAAGCAGGATATTGACCAAGCTATAACCGAATACGCAAAGCAGGGCATGCACCAGGCGCTTATAGGCCAAAAACTGAAAGAAGAGAAAGGTTTGCCATACGTAAAGCAGCTATATGGTAAGCGCTTGTCTGTAATACTTAAAGAAAAAGGATATGCACTGCAGTTTCCGCAGGACTTCTTTGATTTACTTAAGCGCGCAACAGTGCTGAGAAAGCACCTTGAAAAGAACCGCAACGATGTGCACAATAGGATAAGGCTCACGCGCATAGAATCAAAGATATGGAGGCTGAGCAAATACTACAAAAGGACAGGTGCATTGCCTGCAGACTGGAAGTATGAGCCAGAAAAAGTGGCATTGCTTATAAAGAGCTGAAATTATGGCAGTCCAGAAATCAGTGGAGAAATGGAAGACAAAGAAATGGTTTAATATCTATGCCCCTGCTATTTTCGGGGACGTAGTTATAGGTGAGATACCGGGCTCTGACGAGAAGTCTATGATAGGCAGGGTAATCAAGGTAAACATGTCCTGGATTACGCACAAGCCGGAGCACTCATTCATTACAGTTGCCATGAAAATTATAGAGGCAAACGGAGATGCCGCAAAAACCTCACTGGCATCACTTGAACAGACATATAGTTTTATACACTCGCTTGTAAAGAGGGGGCAAAGCGCCATATACACTGTGGACAGCCTTAAAGACAAAGACGGCAGGCCTTTCGTGCTTAAGCTTCTTATTATGACAAGCTACAAGATTGCAACGCCTAAGAAGACTGCTATAAGGAAAACTGTTTCTCAATTCCTTAATGAGTATTCTAAAACCATTGAAGCAGAAAGCCTTGTAAAGGACATTTTGGATGGCAAGCTGCAGCAGGAGGCAGTTAAAAGAATAGCCAACATAGCAGAAGTTAGCAAATTCGAGCTTAAGAAAATAGAGCTTTAGCCCTGCAAATGCATCAGCTACATTAGCTGCTTTTCAAGCATCTCCTTCAATACCACTGCGTTATTATGCTCAGTATCCTGTGCAGAATATACAAGCGTAATGTCGCTGTTTTTGGCTAATTCTAAAAGGGATTTAAAAGCAGGATTGCTTTCAAGCTCTTTTTTGTACTTATTCTTAAATTCCTGCCACTTGGCTGGATCATGGTTAAACCATAGGCGCAACTCGTTGCTCGGCCCAACCTCTTTCATCCATCTGTCTATATGCGCAGTAGACTTCTTTACTCCCCGCGGCCATAGCCTGTCGACAAGGATTCTGCTGCCGTCTGTAACCTCTACCTTTTCGTATATCCTCTTGATTCCCAGAAGCATGAGCGCACCGTTTCTTCAATTCTTTAATAAATAATGAAATTTAAAAGTGTATTCCCCAACAGTGTCAGGGCCTTTTAGAAGCGACAAGGTCTAATAGCATAGTAGCCACCTCATTGAAGTTTGGTATATCTGGAAGCCTGAAGTACGTTCCTGTTTCCTTCCTTGACCCATCTTCGAATACTGTATTCCAGACGGCCCCTTGCGCATCTATTCTCTTTCTAAACTCATTCATGTCAAATCTCTTTCCAAATGTTGCCAGTTTGATTTTTACGACCTCCATATCTAAAGCGACTCCCTTTCCGATTAATACCCATGCGTCAAATGAATCGCTTACTGTGCTCCTTATGTTTCCTCTTGTGAGTATTGCCCTTATCTTTTCTGCGAGGATTTCAGTAGGATTCATAAGTTGCAGGCTGTAAGGCTGGATTTTATACCCAAGCTCTGGGGTAATAAGCGGAAAGATGGGGTCGAGAAGCACTTTGTCTCTGTAACCCATATCTAATACAATAACACGCTGCGACCTTTGGGAAGGCCTCGAAGAGCCGTGATAGAGAGGCCCGTTTATCCTGAATTTTACCCCAATTGTGTCATGCTTTACCTCGTGCTTCCTATACTCTCTGAATGTTACTGTGCTCTCAAACCCATATCTTAGTAGCTCTTCCTGGGCTACACTGGCTATTGATGAAAGCTGACCAATGTCGCGCTTTCCTAGGCTGAAGTCAATATCAAAACTAAATCTGTTTGTAAAACCTGCCTTTTGCAGAGCTGTTCCCCCCTTTGCATATAGCAATGAGGCTTGGTTTGGATGCTTAGCAGAAACAGTCTGCTGGCCCACAGATAAACCAGAAAGGATTATGTATTGCAGGTAATCTATCTCAACCTGCTGCACCGTCGCCCAGTAGCTTCCGACATGCTTCCTAAGTTCGGCTGCAGTAAGCCCTTGCACAGGAACCTCGCTATGTCTCAAAAGCGATTTCGGCAAACCCTCCCTTGATAAGGCCCGCCAGATAATTTCAGGCATACTGAAATTTCTTATTCTTTATACCTTATTAAAGTTTGCTAAGGCCTTGCAGGATTGGGCACTAGATGCATTACAATGCGCATCAAACAAGCGACTTGAGCACTGTGCTGTAAGGCTTTGCAAGCTTTACCAGCATGCTTATATTCGAAACTCTGCCGTTCCTTGTGTGTATCCCTAGATTTGCAAGGAATACCTCGTCCTGGGGCGTAAGGGCCTCTATATATATGCCGTTTGAGGAGAATCTTGCTGATGAGTCTATTATTCCTGCAAGGTAGCTCAATGCAGCCTCATTCGGGGCCCTGAATAGCCTGTCTTCCTTTGACCTTATCTCCCCAAGTCGTTTAGAGACCCTTGAATGGTAGAAATATATCTTCCTAATACCTTTGCTCTCGCTCTCAATTATCTTCTTCGGCTCTATTCCAAACTCCTTGTTTGCTATTCCTGCAAATCTCTCAGCTATCTCCTTTATGCCTGTAATAATTCCAACAGCATTCCTGTCCATCCTATTCCTTGTAAGCCCAGCCATGTAGCATATATCAGGACTCAGCTTTATCTTCATGATATTGAAATAAACAAAAAACATATATATAGAGTTGATGCCGATTCAATCTGGGCAGTTTATGCGCGAAATAGGTATAATAGGAATTGGGGACATGGGCAGCAGGATGGCCGAGCGCCTTCATGGGAGCGGCTTTTCCCTTGTGCTCTATGACAGGACAGCTTCAAGATTTGAAAAATTCAAAGGCATGGAGGGAGTAGGCTTTGCCGAAAACATCCCTGAATTTGTTAAGTCTCTAAAAAGGCCAGGAGGATATGCCGCGGTGCTTGTGATGCTGCCAGGTGGCT
>JAVZPV010000042.1:0-4427 GCA_038881385.1 Candidatus Micrarchaeaceae archaeon
AAGATGAGGCGTGCCAATATAATGCAATCTCGGCATAGCAGCCACGGCAATATACTGCCGCATCTCAATTATTTTGTATTTGTACAGTTTAGTTTAAGTTAGTTTAAGTATTTTACAGTTTAACTATTTTGGTATAACAATGCCTATTGCCTAAAAACGCAACCCATGCCAAACCGCCATAGCTAAATAGTTATAACCTTAATGCTATCTCATGCTTATTCATGCAGGGGTGGCGGAGCCTGGTCAAACGCGACGGGTTCAGGGCCCGCTTCCTTTAGTGGATGCGAGAGTTCAAATCTCTCCCCCTGCAATACAAAATGTTTGCGCAGAGGGCGCGCCGCGGCAATTGGAGCCTTGGGAGTCTATATAAATTTATGCAGCAATAACTAATAACGATAATCGGAGCTATTTCCTATTGTCAGAACAGCCAATTTCTCAGCTGGTCAAGATGGCTTCATTACCTAACATATACAAAAGCAAGAACCTGAAGTTTTTCATTGCTGTCCCACTGGTGCTATTGGTAATCAGCATTCTGCTGTCTCCAAGGCTGGTACTTGACTCATCCCTTGCTGGCGGCGCAATAATAACAGTTTCTACAAACACTAGCCTCTCATCGCAGCAAATAGCCTCTGAAGTGGGCGCTGCGTTGCATGTTCCTGCGCCGTCTGTCGTAAAGAGTGCAGGGTCTGTAACAATAACACTCGCCGCAAACAGCAGCATATCCAATGCATATGACTACCTTCTTGCATTCTCTAGAAACCAATCTGCATATGGCTATTACTATGCCAACTACACAAATGCGGAGATATTGCTTTCCAACGCATCCGATTCAACATCTGCGTCAGCCGCAGCGGCGCTGGCCAAGGCAGGCATGGTTTCTTCACTTTCAAACATGGGTGCTGATCTGTCTAACGAATTGGCTTTGCTAAAGCCGTTTTATTCGGCTCCACAATACAACAGCAGCGATCCTTCCCAGATGGGTGCAATAGCCCAGGATGCATACACCAACGCAAGCCTTGTATACCAGCAAAGCGTCATCAAGAAGCTTGAGTTAATACTTCCATCAAAATCGCAGCTGTCTTACGAGCCGACTGCGCCACAGGAAGGAAAGGCGTTCCTCTCCTCGCTCGAGCAGATAATTATAGTAGCGTTCATACTTGTATCAATAGTTGTCTTTGTAATATTCCGCTCTATAATACCATCAATTACTGTAATCTTCGGCGCTGCAAACGATATAATAATAGCAATAGGGGCCATGGCCCTACTCGGAATCCCGCTAGGAATCTCAAGCATAGGCGGCTTGCTTATGCTCCTTGGTTATTCCATCGACACCGATTTGCTTACTTCGATAAGGATACTCAAGAGGCACGAAGGCACCCCAGAGGACAGGGCATATTCCTCAATGAAGACAGGCATTACTATGACAGGCGCGGCAATAGCCTCATTTGCAGTGCTTTTTGTTGTCTCATTCATTGCCTACATACCGACTTATTACGAGATTGCCGGAGTGGTGCTCTTCGGGCTTATAGGTGACTTGGCAACAACGTGGCTCGGCAACGCTTCGTTGATTCTAATGTATGTTAAAAGGAAGGGAAAGGTCTGATCGCATGGGCATAGCCGATTATTTAAGGGAGCCTCGAATACTTGCATTCATACTTATAGTTTTACTGTTCGCTGTGCTTGATGCCGAATATGGCATCCATTTGGGCCTTGAATTTTCCGGAGGCGTGCAGATACCACTAACACTTGAGCATCCTGCAAGCCCACAAAACATGAGTCTGATGATAAGCGTAATATCACAGAGAATTTCCTCCTTCGGCCTGTCAAACCCGACTGTGCAGAGCGAAGGCAATTCGCAGATAATAATACAGATGTCAAACGCCACCCAAAACACCATAAAATCCACAATAGGCGTTATAGAGAGCCAGGGAATATTCCAGGGAATAGTTAACGGCAAGGAGGCAATAAACGGCAGCGGTATAATCAGCAGCAGCGTGGCTCCAGCGCCGCTTTCAATAAGCGGCACAAATGTTACATGGCTGGTAAATTTCTACGTTACACAGCCTGCAGCGGTACGCTTCTCAAAAGAGGCCTATGGTGAGGCAAACCAGCCGCTCTACCTGTTTCTGGACAGGCCTTCAAATGCGATCCTGCTTTTCAATGAATCCGAACTGCCCTCAATAACCGGAATATCTGTGGCCAGCGAGCAGATAGCAATGGAAAAAGCCGCAGCATTTGGAAACCAGACAATACCAATACAGTTTCTTGCATCAAATGCCTCAAACTGGCCCTCGCTTTATACAGTATTCAAGGCTGATAAGGCAAAGTATAAGCAGGTTATTCTAGCCAGCAGCACACCTGCATTCATAATAAGCAACCTTACCTCCCTCAACTACACTGTTGTCGAGAGGAATGGCAGCCAGATGGTGCCCCAGATTAATGTTGAGTCAAGCAATACGAGCATTTATGGCACTCCAGTAGTAAATTCATGGCCTGCCATAGGCCTTCTCTCAGCGCCTTTGCTAAACCCTGGTGTAACGCAGGGCACTGTAAGCCAAAGCTACGAGATAAGTGGTCCTGCACCCTCAAACCTAACATTCGAAGGGAAGATAAACTACGGAAACAACGAATCAAGGGCAATTTCAAGCATACTCAAGGGCGGAGCATTGCCTATACCTGTAATAGTCGGAACGCCAACTTTAGTGCCGCCTACCCTTGGAAAAAACGCGGAGCTAATAAGCGGGATAGCGGCAATAGCTGCGGTTCTAGCTGTGACTGCCGTTATAGTTGTAAGATACAAAAGGCTCTTCCTGATAGGGCCAATAATACTCACAACGCTAGGAGAGCTGTTTATAATCGCCTCGATACTTGGGATAGTAGGAGGTATAGATCTTGCGGCGGTTGCAGGAATGATAGCCGTGGTAGGCACGGGCGTTGACGCACAGATTATAATATCAGACGAGCTGCTGGTGCAGCATGGCGAAAGCAGCACTATAAAAACAAAGCTCTCCAGGGCATTCTATGTAGTTTGGGCTGACGCCGCCCTTTTGAGCATAGCCATGCTTCCACTCCTTTTCTCAACTGGTTTGCTTACTGTTATAGGCTTTTCAGAGTCGACCTTGATAGGCGCTATCCTGGGAGCCCTGATTACTAGGCCGGCTTACGGGGCCATACTTAGCAAGCATATTTCTAAGGGTTCGTCCAATGCCTAGGCACTGCGCCACATGCCAAAGAGTCGATTCAGAGGCAGTTTTTTTCGGGGATTTCTGTGAATACTGTACCATAGAGAAGCTCAAGTCTGAGCTTCCAGCAGAGGCCAGGATTAAAAAATGCAAGCGCTGCGAGAGGATATGGACCGGAACCAGGTTTGCTGCGCCTACTCAGAAAGCAGTAGAAAATGCGCTGGCTTTGCAGATAAAGGGCTATTCCGTGCACGTGCTTGGCTTCAACGGCGGCTCCATAACTGCAGAGCTGGAAAAGGACATGGATGGCCTTGGCATCCTTAAATTTAATGCTGAACTAATGGTGAAGGAGGAAAAAACCGTATGCGATGATTGCTATAAGAGGTCAAGCGGCTATTGGGAAGCCTGCATACAGCTCAGGGGCGGTGAGGCAGGAGTTAGAAAGGCAGCAGATAAAATAGAAAGGTATGTGGCCCATACTGGCTCATTTATAACAAAATCAGAGGATGTGCCAAATGGAATAGACATATACATAAGCAGCAAGAAAACAGCCAATGAGATGATGCTCTACTTCCATATGAAGCCTACTGTTACCTACACACTGTACGGCGTAAGGCAAGGCAAGAAGGTATACCGAAACACCTACTCAATACATTTTAAATGAGGCGGCAGCAAAGGCTTGCGGTTCTGGCGGCGGAGCAGGATCTTACTGTGAGGGAGCCGCCGGCTCCGGCGGCAGCAATGGGGGCAATGGGTATCCAAACGGATGGGGCACTGGGGGAGGCGCGGGCAGCAGCTATGGCGGCGCTGGTGCAAGCACAACAGACGCTGGAGGCTATGGGGGCAACGGCGGCAGCGCAATACTTACATGGAAGACCTACGCTGGTTCATGCAGCCTTTCTGATATATAGCTAATTTTAACTAATTCGATATAGCAAAAAAAGATATATTTATATATTTTTTAGCAAATCTACCTGCATATGGCAAAGAAGGCCCAGTCAGCAATGGAGTACCTGATGACCTATGGCTGGGCAGTACTTGCAATAGCAGTAGCCCTTGGCGTCCTTTATTACATAGGCGTTTTCAACGGTTCGGCATCCGTCTTATCTAATTCATGCGAGGCACAGCAAGGATTTTTATGTAGCAACATAAAACTTAACTCCAGCGGCGCTGTCAGCGCAACAATAGGCCTGGTCGGAAGCACACCTATAACAATAACAGGAATTGCCTGCACAAACACATCCG
>JAVZPV010000043.1:0-4302 GCA_038881385.1 Candidatus Micrarchaeaceae archaeon
AAGCTGAGTTTGATGAACTCTGATACTAGGGTAATACCTATAGAATGTGACATTTCTCCAAAATTACTTGAAGAAAGATGAGGTCAAAGAAGCAGAGAAAATGACCGGTAAAGCAAGCATCCAAGGCTAGGAAACGGTGTCTGCTGTTGCGAGCAAAGGATAGAATTATAGTGGTCGGCAACATAAACATGGATTTGGTAGTTGAAGCTGACAAGGCGCCTGGAATAGGCGAGTATACCTATGGCAAGGCCTTGCACTTTATACCTGGTGGCAACGGTATGAACCAAGCTGTTGCTGCCAGAAGGCTTGACGCAGATGTGCAGCTCGTAGGCTTCGTAGGAGAAGACGTAATCGGAAAAGAGCTTATTTGGGCTATTCAGCAAGAGGACATAGGCACAGAGAACATAAAAGCGCTCAAAAATTCGCACAGCGGCTCTGTCCTTTACCTAATTGCAAATAAGGAAGAGAGGCACGTCGTAATTCCTGGGAGCAACATGAAGTGCACGGTCAAAGACCTGCCATACATTGAGTTTTCAGTTTCTGATATAGTCATATCCCAGCTTACTTTACCTCAGCCGGTTATAATACATGTGTTCAAGAAGGCAAAGCAGGCGGGGGCTGCCACAATAATAAACCTTTTCCCAAATTACGCTGTAAAGAAAGAGATTCTAATGCTCTCCGACTTCGTAGTTTTGAACGAAGTAGAGCTTGCATTCAGGACTGGCTCATCAGAGTATGCAAATGCACAGCATAAGGACCTTCAAATGGACCCTGGAACTGTTCTAAGGCTCGCAAAAAAGCTGAGGGCTAGAGAAGACCAGGTAATAATCGTAACCCTTGCAGAGAGAGGCGTGATAGGCATTATTGGAGACGAGATAACCCAAGTCAAGGGATTAAAGGTTAAATTCGTAGATGCGACAGGCGCCGGCGACTGCTTTATAGGCGCTTTTGCAACAGCCATAGCTGAAGACATGAGTTTTAGTGACGCCTTGAAATTCGCAAACTGCGCAGCTGCGCTAAGCGTACAGAAGATGGGCAGCACTACTTCCTTCCCGATGCGTAAAAAGGTTGAGCAAGTTATTGCGCGTTTGAATAAATTTTAAAAGCTAATTGCTTAAATAAAACTGTGGAGAAAGTTGAGATAGGCATAATTGGCGGCTCAGGCTTGTACTCATTGCTAGATAATGCATCAAAACTCAAAACGGCTACAAAATATGGAGATCCAAGCGATGCAATAGAA
Source organism: Candidatus Micrarchaeaceae archaeon (assembly GCA_038881385.1). Classification (GTDB taxonomy): domain Archaea; phylum Micrarchaeota; class Micrarchaeia; order Micrarchaeales; family CABMGC01; genus JAKAVK01. The sequence goes on from JAVZPV010000043.1 coordinate 1,241, forward strand.
ATAGGAGAAATCGACGGAATAAAAGTAGCCTTTCTTTCCAGGCATGGGGTGGGCCACAGGATTCCCCCCCATAAAGTCCCTTACAGGGCAAACATATTGGCTTTAAAGAATTTGGGGGTAAAAAGGATAATAGCAACTAATGCTGTGGGTTCGCTAAGGCCTGATTTTAAACCAGGAGAGTTTGTATTCATTGACCAATTTGTGGATATGACACATGGCCGCGTGGATACTTTTTTTGATGAGAATATAGTTGCGCACATAAGTTCTGCAGATCCGTATTGCAGCGAGCTTAGGGCGCTAGGAATTAAGGTTGCCAAAGGATTAAAGATAAAACATCACGCTAAAGGCACTATAGTTGTAATCAATGGTCCACGCTTCTCTACACGTGCCGAATCCAAATTCTTTGGAAGCCAGGGCTTTGATCTTATAGGCATGACGCAATATCCAGAAGTTGTTCTTGCGAGAGAGCAAGGAGTATGCTATCTCGGTATCTCTCTAGTAACTGACTACGATGTAGGTTTGGAGGGCAGGAAAGATATAAAACCAGTAAATGCGGATGAGGTTGGAGCTATATTTAACAAGAATGTGGAGAATGTAAAGAAACTTATAGCAAAACTGGTAAGTGAAATACCTAAAGATCCTTCCTGCAACTGCGGCAGGTCACTGGATGGAGCAATACTAAGCCATTGAGCAAGCCATTGTCTTTTTGCAATTTGCTAGTTTCCGAATGCTGTGATTGCCTCCTTAAGCTCCCTGTGAGTTTTTGAATACTCGTTTATTGAAATGCCCCTCTCAATTGCCTCCCACGCCTGCCTCATGCTTCTTGCTCCACCTTCAGGACCCATCGGATGGCCGAATATACCCCTTCCTAGTACTATAGAGAAATCTATAGTGCCGAATATTTTATACATATTAGGTAGACTACCAGCCCAGTCACTACCGCCTGGAGCTGGCAAGGACTTAATTATATTTGCCCATGGCTTAAGGCATAAGTCTAAATTCTCCTTTACCTCGTTTACTGTAGTTCCCATTCGATCCCCTAATCCAGGCATAATTATTGCATCAAAACCACTTAGCCTTTGTAATTTAGTTACAACCTGTGTTGTTAAGCCGAAATATGGGTGTCTCGTAAATGCAGCAATAAAGTCAAAGTGGGAATATATCGGTATCTTGCCCTTCTTTGCAAGCATTCTTGCTGCAGAAAGCCCCACTGTCATGGCATTAAGCATTACTGCATTGCCGCCTAATTCTACAACAGTATCATATAGCTCATGTATATTTTCTATTTCGTCAGTTATATTTGCAATGAACATCTTTTTTTCGCCTGTCTTATCTTCTGCCTTATGCATCTTTTCTATTACCGCAGTAAGCCTATCCCTTGTACGGCTGTAAGCTACGTCTGCCAGCATCTCATCGTCTTTACATACGTCCGTGCCTCCTAAGTAAGCTTCGTAAGCAAGTTCTGCGAAATCTCTTGGCTTAAGGCCTATATTTGGCTTTACTACCGCTGTTATTATTGGTCTGTCTTTGACACTAAGGATCTTCCTTATGCCTTCCAGGCCTATTTTTGGCCCATCAAAACCAGCAAGATAACTTTTCGGAAATTCTATATCCAATAATTTTATCGAATTTATACCTGGAGTAAAGAAAGCACCCTCCCCGCAGGCCGCTGTAAGCAAATTTGGTATCTTCTGGCCAAAATTTATATGCGGATGTGCTATTTTGGCAATAACTTTGCTATAAGAATTACCTTTGGCATGTGGCGCCTCAAGGCTTGGCTTCGAAAGTTTGCCCAATTTTCTCAATTCTATTACTTTTGCGCCATGGATGGGTCTAAAATCCTCATCTACACCTACCCTTTGCCAGAGTGCTGTGCTTTGTTCCCTGCAAAGGTGCGCTGCCACATCTTCTGCATCAAACGGGGTTTCAAAATAATATGTAAAGACACAATATTTTTCAGCGTCCAGATCATTTATGTCAGCAAAGAACTGCTTGTTATCTGGCTTCATTCACCCACCACTTGTATTATAACTTTACGCTCTGGGCGTGGGCCGTCAAGTTCAATAAAGAATACTGTTTGCCAAGCCCCAAGCAATAGTTTCCCATCTTTTATCAATATTGTTTCGTTCGAATTAAGCAGCATTGACTGAAGGTGAGCATGGCCATTTTTTCTGCCGTCTACATTAGTAATATCGTGCTTGTAGCTGCCACTTCTAGGAGCAAGTTTGTCAAGGAAGGCAGCATAATCATCATGTAAACTAATTTCGTCTTCGCTAACTCTTACTGAACCTGTTGTGTGCTGCGTATATACTATTGCATGACCGTTTTTGATCCCGCTCTTTTTAACGCATTCCTTAACTCCTTCGGTTATCGCTATTAGCTCAAATCCCTTTTTGCTTGAAAATCGCAGTTCATCGAAAAATATTTTCATAGGATTACCGTTCAGGATTTAACATGCTGTTAGGCCCATTTAATAGTTTTGCTATAGATATGCGGTACGGGCTCCTTGCAATTCCTACTTCTGTAATTATTGCGGTAACATTTTCTGGAGGAGTTACATCAAATGCAGGATTTACAACGTCAACCCCACTAGGCACTATAGTAGTACCGCCAAACAAAGTTCTAACCTCAGAGCTGTCTCTTTGCTCTATTTTTATCTCTGATATCTTATGCGAGCTGTCTATAGTTGAAGTTGGAGCTGCAACATACATAGGTATTCCAAAACCTTTCGCAATAATTGACAGTCCATATGTGCCTATTTTATTATACACTGTTCCGCTTTCTTTGGTGCCATTTCCTATAATTCTGTCAGCTCCGGCCCATACTGACGATGCATTCTCCTCCCTAATTATATGGCCTACCATGTTGTCAGTTATAACTTGGATAGGAATTCCATCCTTATGTAACTCCCACGCAGTAAGTCTTGCACCTTGGTATAGAGGTGCGGTGTATGTAGCAACAACCTTAAATCTCACACCGTCAGCCCAAGCAGCACGCATAGGTGCAGTTGAAGTTCCAATTCCATCGCAAGCTAGAGTCCCGGCGTTACATATAGTAACTAA
>JAVZPV010000044.1:0-4187 GCA_038881385.1 Candidatus Micrarchaeaceae archaeon
TTGCCTTGCACATGCGCTGAAGCAGCTGGTTTCTCTGGCTGTGCCTGCCGCTGCGGCTGGACTTTTGCCTCCTGGGCAGGCTTTTCTCCCTGAATAGAGGCCTCTATAATGCCGCCGTCTTTCCTGTTTACCTGTATAGGAATCGGCTTGTATATGTTTGTGGAATTCGCATTCAAGTATTCATTTAGTGCGCGGCTTATCTTCACATATTCCGAAACTGACTTATGGTGCCTTGCGACTAGCTCCTTTATGTATCTTACCGCCTTATTGCGCCTCCTGCTTTCATGTATTCTAACAAGCTTGCCTCTTAGCCTGATTCTTATTACGGAACCGGCTGCGCCGGCTTTTGTAGCTGTTGCTGCCATACGATCAATCCTTTATCCTTAGCTTGCTTCTCCTCCAGCTTCTCTGCCTCTGGTTGTACTGTATGTTTCTGTGAGTCCTGAACATGGCAAGTATGGGCATCCTCCTATTCATCTTCAGCATCTTTGCAAGCCTTCTCTTCTTGTTTACACTTTTCTTTCCCATCTTATCACTTGTGTTTGAACTCAATCTTGGTCTCTGGACGGTATGTGAGCTTTGCGAGTATACCTTTAAGCTGCTCCTCTGTTATCCTGTTTGTTGCCCTTCCGCTCTGCGCAAGCGAGATTACAAGGTCCACGAGCTGGGAGTAGAGCTCTCCGTTTGCCATACGCACGTTCATCAATCTCTCATACGCCTCGGGTGTCAGAAACTTCCTGGCAAGCTCTCGTTTCTGCTGCTCTATCTGCATTTGCCTTATGCGCTTGGCGTAGGCGCGCCTGAGCTTTTCCCTTTCGTCATTTTCCTGCTCTTCAGCCGGCACTGGATGCACCCCTCTGTATTTCGTTTGAGACCTTGTCAACAAAAGAACGACCTGCTGGGGTCATGACACGACCCTGCCCAGTCTTCTTTATATAGCCAAGCATCTCAAGGGCATCAAAGGCATCCTTTATAATGCTTCCACCGGCCCTGAAATGGTGGTGGCTGTGGACTACATGCCTCTTCCTGTTTCCGTACCTTGTCCTAAGAGCGGAAACTCCAATAGGGCCGTTAAGGTAGACCTGCCTGAGTATAGAAGCGCATCTCGTATACCAAAAGTCCTGGCTTAATGGAGGCCTTTCCCTGCCTGCTCCTGTCTTAACTAAGTCCACATATGCAGGTTTCTTGATGTTGCTTGCTTTAAGCTTGTCCGCTGCCTTTACTATGAACTCACTTGCGTCTACCTCCAAAACATTTGCCATGAAACAGCACCTAATTGCCAATAAATATAGCCAAAGTGACTAATAAGCAGCTTTATATGGTTGCGTCAAGTATTTAATAATTGCTGTGCTAATATCTATGCAGTGCCTTTTTGCATATTTTATTTATTGTATGCCTAGCAAAGCCAGTGGTGTATAGATGAAGTTAAACCTAATAGAGGACAAGAAAGACAGCCTGATAATAGAGTTCGAAGGGGTCGATAGGGCGATACCTGAGCTTGTAAAAGGCAAGCTCCTTGACAACAAAGACGTGAACTTTGTAAGTGTGATAAAGGAGCACTTTGAGGTCAGCAAGCCAAGGCTTGTAGTAAAGTCTGAAAAGAATGCAAAATCCCTGGTGCTTAAGGCGGTAGAAGAACTTGAGGAGGAGTTGGAGGACTTGCAGTCCCAGATTCCTAAGAAATAATGATGATGAAACAGGGAATCAGGATACTAGCATTGAATGATTCGCCATTTAGCCTTTCAGACAAGGCCACCAGGATAATAGGCATAGTAGGCAGGGCAGGAGTAATAGAAGGGGTCTTATCCTTTGATGTAACTGTAAACGGAATAGATTCAACTAAAAAGATAATCAGCGCTATCAGGAAATCCAGGTTCGCAGGCCAGATCAAGGTATTGGCCTTGAACGGAACAGTTATTGCAGGCATGAATGCAATAGACATTGGCGAAATCAGGAAAAGGCTAGGAATAGAGCCTATAGCAATAACAAGGAAGAGGCCCAGGCACGGCTTGCTTGAAGCTGTTGCAAAGAGGAGGCTTGGCGCTATGCGCGCTAACATGATACGCAATTTGAATAGCGGCCTTCGCATACTAAAAATAGGCAACTACTATGTGCAGTTGCCTAATTTGGGAAGTGAAAAGCCATCGCCGGAATTAGTAGAGCTGTGCGTATCTCTCCTGAGGCTTGCGCACATTGTAGCCAGTGGAGTGGCAAGGGGCGAATCAAAAGGGAGGCTTTGAACAGGCCTTCCAGCGAGGATTTATAAAATTCAATTGAACCAAACTTTCATGGCGAGAACTGCTTTTGGAAAAATGGCTGAAGCATTTATATCAGAAAAGAGAGACCAGATCCGAAACCAGATAGAGGAACTGGCAATAAGAAGAAGGGGGCTTCTCTTTTACAGCGACATTGGATTACTAGTAAGGCTTAAACGCCGTGAATCTGCGCTCGAGCGTGCCTCAAGACTTGTCCGCAGGTTTTTCTAACCTTGCAAATTTTGCCAAATGGGACTATGCAGTAGGTTATTTATTGATGTTGCCGCCAAATAAAAGTGCAAGCTTGTGATTCCTTGAAAGTTCTAAACGCGATGCCGCCATATACCCTTTTTGGAGTCGATAATGACTATAACAATGCAAAGATAGTCGTACTGCCTATACCGTATGACTCTACGACTACATATAAGGCTGGCGCGAGGGATGGCCCGCATGCGATAATAGATGCAAGCAGGAATATGGAGTTCTACAGCGAAGAACTCAGGGGTGACGTAACAGAGCTTGGCATATACACGCTAGATGAGCTCTTCCCGAACTTAAATTCCGCCGAAGAAACAGTAAATATGATAGAAAAAGAAGTAGGCAATATATTGGATGACAAAAAGATACCGCTGTGCATTGGCGGCGATCACACCATAGCAGTTGGGGCAATAAGGGCGGTATCGAAAAGGAATAAGGATTTAAGCGTAATACATTTTGACGCGCACTCAGACGCCCGGGACACTTATGCTGGAAGCAAGTACTGCCATGCGTGCATAATGGCCAGGGCAAGGGAGGTGTGCAGCAGCTGCCTGAGTGTTGGGGTAAGAAGCATAGATGCTGACAGCGCAGTGAAGTACGGCAAGGAGATAATTTATAGGAAGGACATGCACAACCTTACAATAGACCAGATAGTAAATGAGATAGTAAATAGGACAAAGGAGAGAGTTTACATAACTATAGATGTAGATGTGATTGATCCTAGCGAAATGCCGAGCACTGGAACTCCGGAGCCTGACGGGCTGAGATTCGGTGAGCTTACTGCTATACTTAGAGGTGTCCTTGCAAAAAAGAAGCTGCTTGGATTGGATTTTACAGAGCTCTCACCTCCTGCAGGCAACAACCTTACAGCGCCTAACTTCCTGGTGGCAAAGCTTATCTATCTAACCCTAGGGTACGCATACTACAGGAGGGGCTGAGGATTATTGTGCGCCTTTCAAGCAAAGCTGGTGCCAAATCCAGTTAGCACTTTTTGTGCAGCCTATGGCGCAATGTGCAGAATGCAAGCGTCACATACAAGGAAAATTTAGGTGAACTACCACGCCCTTGCGGACGGCGTAGTTCACCGTCCTTACAGGACTGCTAGAAGGTGTTGTCACAGGAAGTGCTTATGGTGCGCTTTATCAAGCAGGTGTGAATAGGCTAAGCGGCGCGCCAATAGACCTGCAGAACTTGCCGCATGGTGGCCGCTCAACGGCAACGCAAACGACTATTCAGGAAACAACAATGGTTGAATTCAGGCAGGAAATCCTGCTATATGGCCTTTGCTTAACAGTTATACTCTGCCTTGGATGCTAATGTGATTTCTCAATCAGGGCATTTAATGCAAATTATTAAAGCTCCCTGACCATCCTGCTTGTTATTATCCTGTCAAGTTTCGTTGCTAGATTTTCCTTCCTGCCCTTGAAGCGCACTATTCTCAACTCCTTTTTGGATAATCCGACGCGAAACGTATCCCCAGGCTTCAACTCGGCTATCTGCATTCCGTCATATTCTAGAATGCCGCTGTACTTTACAAGCTTTATTATAATCTTTCTGTCTGCATCAACTACTACGGAGTTTCTGTATGGGCCGTCCACATTCAAAAAGGTAAGGCAGAGCACGCACCTGCTAAGTATTATTGGGCCGCCAGCGGATTTGTTGTATGCAGTTGAG
>JAVZPV010000045.1:0-4170 GCA_038881385.1 Candidatus Micrarchaeaceae archaeon
AAACCTTTTGTGAATGAGTTTACATTCAGAAAGTTTCTTGAGCAGGGCAAGGAGAGCGAGTTCGATGAGCTCTTCGACACAGCTGTAGCGAAAGTCAGGTCCGAAGTTCTCGGAAAGACCTTTCCTATGTACATTGACGGTAAAGAAGCCTATTCGGATATGCAGCTGTTAGAGACCTCGCCTATAGACGGTAGCATAATAGGAAGTTTTCAAAAAGGCAGCAGGGATGACGCAAAACGCGCTATAGAGGCTGCCGCATCAAGGTTTCCAGAATGGGCTGCAATGCACTATGCTGAACGGGTCAGGATTTTCCGTAAAGCTGCCTCTATACTGTCAAGGGATAAGTTCATAATAGCGGCAGCGATGAGCATAGAAAACGGCAAAACTAGGTATGAATCTGTAGGCGAAGTTGACGAGGCTATAGATTTCATTAATTATTATGCGGGCGAGATGGAGAGGAATAAGGGATATGTGAGGAAAACAAGGCTAGAGGCAAGCGGGAAGCAGGTGGGCGCTGGCTTTCAGGGCGCTCCAGGAAGGGAAGAGAGGGTAACAATTTTGATGAAGCCTTACGGAGTATTTGGAGTCATAGCCCCTTTCAATTTTCCAGTTTCAATTTCCACAGGCATGAGTGTTGGTGCGCTTATTACAGGCAACACGGTAGTATTCAAGCCTTCCTCAACAGACAATATGACCATGCTTACAGGGCTCATGCTCTATAACGTGTTTGCAGAGGCAGGAGTTCCGCCAGGAGCCTTTAACTATATAACCGGCCCTGGCTCAGAGCTCGGCGACGAGCTTGCCACCAGCCCTAAGGTGAGCGGCATTGTTTTTACAGGCTCCAGAAAAACCGGGATGGGCATGGTCAGGAAATCCTTTGATGAGGACAAGCAGAAGGTTTTTGTAGTTGAGATGGGAGGCAAGGATCCAGTAATAGTTTCCAAGTATGCTGATCTTGGCATTGCTGCACAGGGAGTTGCAAGTGCAGCGTTCGGGTATGCTGGTCAGAAATGCAGCGCATGCTCTAGGGTATATGTACATGAATCAATAAAGGAAGAGTTCATAAGCGAGCTTGTAGACAGAGTGCAAAAGCTTAAGATAGGTGACCCGCTGATAAAAGAGAACTATATAGGCCCACTGATAAGTCAGGCTGCGCTGCAAAGGTACATTTCGGCTGTAGAAGAGGTAAAACGGGAGGGAAGGCTTGTATATGGAGGCAACAGCATCAAAGGGCTTTATGTTGAGCCGGTTGTAGCTGAGATCGACCAAAACAGCAGGCTAATGCATGAGGAGCTATTTCTCCCATTTTTAACTATAGACACATACAGGGACTTCGACTCGGCAATGCAAAAGGCTAACGACACTCCATATGGGCTTACAGCAGGGCTTTACAGCAAAAAGAGGAGCGAAATGAAGCAGTTCCTTGACAAAATTGAGGCAGGAGTAGTATATGTAAATAGGGAAACAAGCGCGACAACAGGCGCGATAGTTGGCCTGCATACATTCGTTGGATGGAAGGGCAGCGGGCTCACAGGAAAAGGCACTGGAAGCAGGTTCTACCTTGAGCAGTTTATGAGGGAACAAAGCCAGTCCTTAGTCAAGTAGCAGTTTGCATTTATTTGTTAATTTTATTTAATTGAAGATGGCTGAGGGACTATGGGGAAAGAGAAAATCTTGAGGTCTAACCAGCAGCATTAGGCCAACTGCTTTATATGCGCTGCACCTGGCAGCAAGTAAAAGACTGCAAATGACAGCCGTGGCATAGAAGCCATATCTAAAATAAACAAATAAACAGTATGGACTCTGCGGGGATCGCACCCGCGACCTTCCGCTTGCAAAGCGGACGCTCTACTACTGAGCCAAGAGCCCTTAAGCAGGCATTGATTGCTAATTTATTCAAATTATTCAAATCATTATTATAAATATGTGTTACGCGGAGGCGTTCAAAGTGCTTTAAGCTGGTAATTTGTCTATAATTCAGAATAATTTTTATGCCATTCGCTATTGCGCGTGTGCAGAAAATGCGATACATTTAAATAGTTATCCGAATAGTAGGATTTGTCTAAAAAAGCCATGGTGAGATTTATGGCCAAGAAAAATAATGAGCTCGAAGACGAGGAAGACGAGGAAGACGACGAGGATATGGAAGACGAATTCGACGATGAATCCGACGACGACTTCGACGACGATTCGGATGAATAATCGCAGCTGATTGGTTTTATTTTTTATTTGACAGGCTCATATTGCTTTATTTTATCGCTGCTTTGATGCTATTATGCTTCAGAATCTTGATTCTGCTCTAGCCTCTTCTTCCTAATTCCTGCCGCCTTCTTGCTTTGGGCATCAAGGCCAGCCGCAGCAAGTATTGCTCTGTGTACCCCTACATTAAGGTTGCCCTCGTCCATAGGATTCAATATTATCATATTCCTTTCATCCACGGTGGGCATTGCGTTGTGATTTTTTATGCTTTTTACAACCCCACGACCGGTTCCGATAACCTTCCTAACCATAGTAATCTGGGTTGAGCCGGGATAATGCTTCATGCCTGTAATCGATGTGTTTTCTTTTGACCACCCTTTCATTATTTTAAGATATGCCTGGCGCTCACTTTTGGTTACGCTCTTAAGGTCTCTTTTAGCTTCCCTATATTCGCTCTTGCTCATCTCGCCTGCCTTTTGGGAACTCTTAATTTCGCCAAGCTTCTCTTTCGCGCGGTATATTTTCTCTACATGGGTATCAAGCATATTCCTCACATTAGTTGCATATGCAAGCTGCGCCTTCAGCATCGCCTCTTTAGGATTAATATCTGAATTTGGCCCGGAGTATGGTTTAAAGGTTCTGCCAAGCACTCCTTCCATTCCCCGCTTTAGGGCGTTTTCATAATGGCGCCTTGTATAATTGCTAAGGCCGGTTACTCTCGAGGTGCCGTCTATCCCTACCTCAACCTTGATCCCTTCAGGCACATTCCTGCCATATTGGTCTGCGTTTGTTTTTATTCCTTCAAGCTTACTAATTTGTGAATTGTATGACTTTACTTCTTTACCTAGTTCTTCTGCAGTCAACTTTCCTTCTTTATATTTAGACAGCGCGCTCTGCCATCTAGCCTCTGCCCTGCCCAAAAGTTCATCTGCGTTTTGGTCTCTGAATGCCAGCCTCCAGGGCTCGCCTCTTGCCCTGGCTGAAATTACCTTCTTGTAATACTCTTGTTTTCTGAGTTCGGATTCCAGCCTTGCTATCTCATTGTTAAGGTATCCTGAGAGGGATTTTCTTTCACTCATTAATTTCTTGTATTTTTTTCTCAAAGCAAGGGTAGCGCCAACCAAAGGCGAAGACCGCAGCAAAAGGCGGCCTATCATTTTAGAGAATTCGCGCTTTGTTGTGCCTGGGCGCCCTATTACAGAATAGCCTACGCGCTGGGCTGCCCTGTATCTCCTGCTGTACTCGTAGCCTACCAACTTGCCATCTGCTTTAACTGGCTTCTTGCCTATAACTTTTTCCTTGGCCCCTGATACAGCCATCTTGACCCTTCCTGTGCCTATGCTTATCCTACTTCTAACTTTTGCAAACTTTGAAGTGGGAGGGGTAGGGAGCCCAAATTGCTCATGATACCTTTTTAAATCTCCTTTTAATTGCCGCCTGTTCATCACTCTTGCCTTGATCCTTCTCTTTAAATTCTTTTTAGGGTTTATGCCAAGATCTTTAGGCCTTTGGCTCATAAGCATGAACCTTCCGAATGCGCTTCTTCCTTGTATCGAGCCTCTGCCTGCACCTATACCTGTCAAAGCTGCTATTCCAAAAATATTGAAAATGCTGTATCCCCTCGTAGAGCCGGCTGCGGCTACTATAAGTATAACTATCAGCATAAGAGGTATCAGCGAGTCAATGGACCCTATTGAAAGCAAAATGCCTGCAAACCAAAGCATAACACCAGATCTACTGCTTTTGATAGTGCATTTATCATATAAATAGATATAAGGCTGCGGCCGGTGGCTAGTCAAATATCAGACACATGCTTATAAATCTGCCAAAACTCAAAAGCTAAACGAAATATATAAATATGATCAAAAACCTAAATTTTAATTGGTAATTCTTATGGCACTTAAAGAGAAGACTGGAAGTTACAGGAATCCTGAAGTAATAGATGAAAAAACTCAAAAACAGATTATTAAA
>JAVZPV010000046.1:0-4163 GCA_038881385.1 Candidatus Micrarchaeaceae archaeon
CATAGACATACTCACCACAGGCATGTCTAGGGAGAAGGTAAACAGGATAACTTCGCTATTGGAAATAGTAAAGAGGCTTGAAAAGGAAGAGGATGGCGCAAGGATATCTAGGATAATGGAGGAGGCTGAGAAGAGCGGCATTGATACGGCTACCGTGAAGAAATACCTTGACGAGCTTGAGAGGAGCGGCGACATCTTCAGCCCGAAGCCAGGAATACTCCGGATTGTCAGGAGGGACGAGTTCTAGCAGGCGAGTGCCATATTTAAGCTTTGCATGCGTTTTCCTATTCATGGAAAGAAGAATAGAGAAGCGCCAGCTGGCGAATATACTTGCATTGTTCCTTATAGTCCAGTTTGGCGGCCTGCTCTTTACATTTTATAGCATTCCTCCTAACGAGATAGCAATGCTGTCTGCACAACCAGTTGCTTCTGCCTCCGGCACACAGCTACTATACATCGTGATATACCTAGTCGTGGCCATAGCCGCGTCCGCGCTGCTGTTCCTCTTTGTGCTCAATAGATATCATGGCGAAGCGGCATACAAGCTAATGGAAGCTTATGCCATAGGCCTGCCCACCTTTTTTCTCGGATATTTCTTTGCGCAGGACCTTTATCCGGCCACTTTGCCTCAGGCTGTAGTGGCTGGGCTTGTGAGCGCGTCCGCGCTGATCATTGCAAAAAATATATGGCCATGGATCAGAAATTTTGCAACAGTAATAGCAAGCATAGGCATAGGCGTTGTAATAGGGCTGAACGGCTTTTCACTGTCCTACCTGTTCATGCTGGTAATAGCAGCATACGACTACATAGCCGTTTTCATAACCAAGCACATGCAGGTAATGGCAAAGGCCATGTCGGAGCGCAACCTTGCATTTCTCATAGGCTCATCTGACTTAGAGGTAATGCCGCGCTCCTACCTCAGCAAAAAGGAAGTAGGAGATATAAAGGCCAGTATAAAAGAGGGGAAGCTTAAGGATCCTACAATAAAGAGCATTGTTAAGAAAGGAGCATATCCCACTGTGTCCCAGGTGGCGCTGGGCGGCGGTGACTTGGCGCTTCCGCTCATGCTTGTAGTGGGCCTATACATAAGCTACGGCAATGTGTTTGCCTCTATTCTCCTGATACTAGGTGCTGCATTGGGCCTTTTGGCTACGATGTGGCTTCTCCAAAAGTACAAGGTCCCGCTACCTGCAATACCGCCCCTCTTTGCCTTTATGAACCTTGGACTGGCAGCTGCGTTCCTTGCACTCGGCAGAGCCACAGCATTGGAGTCATCCGCATTCGTAATCTTGTTCGCGCTTTTGATGTGCCTTATCCTGTTTACCCTAAAACGCATCCGCCCAAAGCAAGCAAATAGCATGGCCAAGAAGCGCGTGTCTATGTGAAAAAAGCCAGGCGCGGCAGAAAATTGCCAGCCAGGAGCCGCAAAACCTGCAGATAGCAAAAATCAGGTGTACTTTGCGTTTATCGACGCAACAAGCTGGATCTGCTTGCCATAGCCGGGTATTGTGTAATTGAGCCAGACATAGCCTGCGAAATCATTGCCTATGTTTCCTGTGGCTTTGCCAGAGCTGCCGTAGCAATATACAAAATAGGTTCCTGTGGCGCCGCTGTACAGGTAATTCCCGGGAAGCTCACCTGAGGGGTAATAAGCAGCAGCCTTTGTCACGTGCACATTTCCGTACTCCGGAAGGTTGCCGGTCTCGTTCCTACTTTTAGAGCAGGCAAGGCCGCCTATTACGAATGTGCTTCCGCTGTCCTGCGAAAGCTGTATTGTCAAAACCCCTGTAGAGCCCTGTATAGAGTAGGCGCCGCAGGCGAAGCCCGGGGATGCGGTGCAGTAGGGCGCCTGCAGGTAGCTGTTGTTTATTGCGGTTTTGTAAATTACCGAAACCGTTACGGCAAGTACTATAAAGACTATGCCATAAGAGATCATGAAGTCCAATGCAGCCTGAGCCCTGGCGGGGCCAAATACGCGCATCATTGACCAGCTTTCATCTCAAGCTTCGCCTCGAAGTCCGAGATCTTGTAGGTGAATTCCTCGTTGGACTTTATTAAACCTTTCTCCTTAAGGAACTCCCTTGCAATAAGGAAGTATACAAGGGCAAGAGACCTCCTGCCCTTGTTGTTGCACGGTATTATGAAATCAACATACTTTATCAGGTTGTCAGTATCACACAGGGCAATCGTAGGTATGCTGGTCTTGCTCGCCTCGCGTATTGCCTGGCGCTCATTCCTTGTATCGCTTATCAGCATGATTCCGGGCTCTGAATAATCATCCCTTTTCGGGTTAGTGAAGATTCCTGGCATGATCCTGCCTGCCAAAACCCGCGCACCTGTTGCCTCAGCAAACTTCGAGGCTGCCGAAATCGCATAGATCCTTGAAGCCGTCACAACTATCTGCTTGGGCTCAAATTTTGCCAGCATCTTTGCGGCAAGCTTTATCCTGTCGTTTATCGTGCCTAAGTTAAGCAGGAAAAGCCCGTCCTCGCGTATTTTGTAAACGAACCTGCGCATGCCAGGAGTCGTTATCTTGGTGCCTATATGCACTCCCGCCTCCAAATAAACAGCCTGGTCTATGAGCAACTCTTCTCCTTCCATGTCATTCTCCTTTGCAATCTGATTGTAATCCAATGAATAAATATTTGACTATTGCCGTTAACCAAATTTTATGCCTTTGCCCGCTTTGCATGAATTCGGGGTCGCCGCGATTTTCATAAGCTGCATATTTGCTTATTTTGAACGCGGGTCTTATGCCCCCTAAGCACAAAGCCTAACCAAGCTAGCAGACGACCCCGTGTTGAAGCCTGGCTTTCAAACCTTAGATTTTCACCCTTTTATACCTTTGTCTAGCGCTGTGTGACGATGCTACGCTACTTTCTGCTGTAATTTATTATGTCGTCTATAAGCTCAACGTTTCCAAGGAGCATGCGCCTGCAGCAGTATCTCTTTACTCCAAGCTCGTCCATGACCTTGTCCGCAGGCTCGTGGTTCACATTAACGCGCTTGTTGTACTCTTCCCATTTGTCAGCGACCACCTGGCCGCACGAGAAGCACCTTACCGGTATCATCATGTTCTCACTTTATTTTTGTCTGTTGCCAAATATATTCTTTTGCCCGTGCACGCAGCAAAGCCGCATGCCTATGAAGCCTCATCTGTACGACTTCTGGAACCTTGCGCGTGCCTTCCTTCCGAGGAACTTCTTGGGCTCAACCCTTCTTGAATCATCGACAAGCAGGGTCCTGTCATACGCCATGTAAAGTTTTTTCAACGATTCATCGCTTGCGGAGAGCACCTTTGCTATGGCGCTCCTCGCAGCCTGCGCCTGCCCGCTCACGCCTCCGCCGCGTATGTTTACATATATGTCTGAGGCTTCGGCTATTGCCTTTGCCTGGTTCGAAATCTTTACAGGCTCGAGTATCAAATCCCTTAGCGTTTCAGGCCTGATGTTCCTTACATCCACGCCGTTTATTAGAATCCTGCCAAGACCCTGGGTAAGCCTCGCTCTTGCCACTGCCTCCTTCCTTTTTCCCTTTGCAAATGCTATCTTCCTCTTTGCGGAGGGCCTTGCGCCCTTGGCCTTCCCTCCCTGCGCTTTTGGCGCTGCGCGTTTCTGCTGAACTGCCTTCGGCTGGGCCTGGGAGATTGCCTCAAGCTCCCTATCAAGGCTGCTTGTCCCTTTTGATTCTTTTGAACCGTTTGCCATGAAAGCTCACTTCTTATAGCCAAGCGCCGCGGTAAGCTCACCAACAGTCATTGCCTTCTGGTAAAGCTCTGCCTGGCTTTTTGATTCTACCTTTTGTGCCTTGCCATCAATGCCCTTAGGCACGCCGACATACACCTTAAGCCTTTTGTAGGCCTCTTTGCCCCTCGGCTTCTTGTACGGAAGCATTCCTCTGATAACGCGCTTGACGAAAAGATCCGGCCTCCTCGACCAGTAAGGCGAGTGCTCCGGATTTGCCTTGTCCTTCAGCTCAAGCAGCCTTTTGTACTTCATGAAGATGGCGTTGCCGCCGCCGCTTACCGAGATCTTTTCTGCGTTTACCAGCGTAACGGCGTTGCCCTTGAGAAGCTCCTTTGCTATATAGCTGCCTATCCTGCCGAGGATTTTATCCTCTCCGTCTATCACATAATCAGCCATAAAAATCACTATATGAGTATG
>JAVZPV010000047.1:0-3757 GCA_038881385.1 Candidatus Micrarchaeaceae archaeon
ATAGGCGCGCTGGTGATAACTCTTTCCCCGCATACCTCGTGCGGAGTTCTAAACAGGATAATAGGCTTTACCGCTGCTAACGTCGGCTTCGCGCATCCCTACACTATAGCCGCAAGAAGGCGCAACTGCGACGGCGATGAAGACACCACAATGCTCCTTATGGACGCGCTGATAAACTTTTCAAGGGACTACCTTCCTGAAAGCGTCGGAGGAACCATGGATACGCCGCTTATACTCACGCTGAATAACCGGCCTGAGGAAATTGACGACGAGGCGCATGCAATGGAGGTTGTGGAATCGTATCCCATTGAATTCTACTACAAGGCCGCTGAGTATGCAAGCCCTTCGGAGGCGCAGCTTGAGCTAGTAGAGAACAGGCTTAACAGCAGGTCTGTATACAAGGACATAAGATTCACGCACGGATCCTCGGCTGCGGCCATAAACTCATCGCCAAAAAGGAGCCTGTATGCTGAACTGAAGACAATGCACGAGAAAGTTGAGGCTGAGTTCAAGCTCATGGACAAGATCTATGCAGTAGACAAGAGGGACGCTGCAAGGAGGGTGATAACAAGCCATTTCATGCCTGACTTGATAGGCAATCTGCACTCCTTTTCAAGACAAGTCGTCAGGTGCTCTTCGTGCAACGCCAAATTCCGCAGGATACCCCTGTCTGGAAAATGCTCAAAGGACGGCGGCAAACTGCTGCTCACTATCTCGAAGGGCAGCATAGAGAAATACTTGCAGATGGCAATGGACCTTGCAGGCAGGTATGACCTTGATACCTACATAAAGCAGAGGCTTGAGCTGGTCAAAGAGGAAATAGATACAACATTCAGGAGCGATAAAATAGACATAAACGCACAGGAGGGGCAGTTCAGCCTGATTAAGTATCTTTAGCGCAGGCCATCAGATGCCACAGAGGAGTTTTACTCCAAAACCGCAGAGGGTGGGAAAAACAACGCTAATGAATATTGCTATTATTACAATTGCAACGAGTAGCTCTATTACAAGCTTTATTATGCTCATTTACTTGCCACCTCTGAATTCACTATATTTACTGCTTCCTCTATAATGTCAAGGCCTTTTTCTATGTTTTGGCGCGACATTGTAAGAGGAGGTATTATTCTAAGCGATGATTGGCCTGCAGGCATGAGGAGAAGGCCGCGCTCGAAGCACAGCTTTAGTATCCTTATGTGCTCCTCTATTCCTGGCTCTTTTGAGCCTTTGTCCCTTACTATTTCAATTCCTATCATCATGCCTATGCCCCTTACATCTCCTATTATTTCATACTTTTCCTTCATTTCGTTGAGCCTTTTTATTATCATGCTGCCCTTTGACTTTGAGGCCTCTTTCAGGGCTTCCTGGTTCCTTTTCACGTAATCTAGCGTTGCCGAAGCTGCAGCTATAGATGCAAGGTTGCCTCCGAATGTATTCGCGTGGGCGCCTTCAGGTATGTCGCCGAGAGATGACCTTGTGACAGTGACGCCCAGCGGAAGGCCGCCGCCTACTGCCTTGGCCATTGTGTAAATATCGGCCTCAACGCCGAAATTTTCAAGCGCGAGGAACTTTCCGGTGCGCATATAGCCGGACTGCACCTCGTCGGAAACCAGCAGTATTCCGTTTTCAGAGGCTATTTTTCTTACCTCAACTATGAATTCTTTAGGCGGAACTACATAGCCGCCCTCGCCCTGTATAGGCTCGATAAATATTGCGCCCACCTCCTTTTGGCTTGCCTCCTTAGGCAGCACGTTTTTCCTTATATAATCGGCGCACTCTATACCGCAAGAGGGATACTCCTTGCCAAGAGGGCATCGGTAGCAGTATGCGTATGGCACGTGTATCACGGAATTGAATGGGCCGAAATGCTCGCGCTGGAAGGCTTTTGATGAGGTAAGCCCAAGCGAACCCATGGTTCTCCCGTGGAAAGCGCCATAGAAGGCTATAGTATATTGCCTTTTGGTGAAAAGTTTTGAGAACTTGAGCGCAGCCTCGTTTGCTTCAGTTCCTGAATTAGAAAAGAAGACGCGGCCAAAGCCCTTTGGAAACATAGCAAGCAGCTTTTCGGCAAATGCTACAGGCTCTTCAGCATAGAAGTCATAGAATGCGGAATGCATCATCCGGCTTGCCTGAGAGGCAACTGCGCGCCTTACGCTCTTTGGAGAGCCGGCGCCGAAGTTGTACACTGCAATAAAACTGGTAAAGTCTATATACCTCTTTCCGCACGCGTCGTATACGTAGTCTCCGTCTCCCTTTGAGACTACGACCGGATACGGAAGCCTGGTGGTTGTAAGCAGCACTTTTTTGTCGCGTTCGAGAATCTTCTTAACCTTTGGGGGAAGCATTGGCCGGTCCATTTTACCAAATTCCTTTAGGCGCACGCATATTTATTTGTATTTGGATTGCGCGCGAAATCCTTTACTTGAGTTTGGAGGCCTCAACCTCAAGTGCCTTTGCCAGCTGCTCCTTGTTTGCAGGATCTATCTTTTCGTTAAGGAACTCAAGGTGCTTTATGTTGGACTTCCTCTCCTTGGGCCTTGAGGATGTCACTATCGCCACGTAATTTGCGTCGATAATCTTTGTTATCACTGCCTTGTCTCCGGCGTCCCTTCCTGATTTCTTTATGCACACACGCCCTTGTTCAACTAATGCCATGGTATCACTTATTAGCGTCAAGCATATTAAGCTCCTTTAGCCTTTTTATTATAAGCTCGGCTACCTGGCCGGCATTAATGTTGTCGGTATTTATTACCATGTCAAAAGGCGATTTGTCCTTTCCAAACTCCATGTTGTACAGCTTTTTGTAGAGCTTGTAGTTCTCATCGTCGCGTATTTTCGTAGTATGCATTGTTTGCTTGATGTCGAACCCGTCCCGCTTGGCCATTCGCTCGGCCCTTTTCTCCTCCCCTGCATCAAGCCACACCTTGAATCCGTCTTTAGAGATCCATGGTGCAGTATAGCTTGTAACCACGATGTTGCCCTTGCGTATTTTCTCTGCAAGCCTTGAGTCTACCTCCTTGTCGAAATTAGGGTTTGTTTCCCTCTCTTTAAGGAACTTTATGCCATCAGGAGTGTCCCACCAGCTTTCTCCGCCTGGCTTGTAGCCCCTGTCGATTGCCATTTCCTTCAGGATTTCGCCGCCCCCTATTACCGGCAGGCCGAGCTTTCCTGAAAGTATCCATGCTACTGTGGTCTTGCCAGCCGCTGGCATGCCAGATATGATTATAGCTTTCATGCGCCGCACCAACGAACCTTCAGTGGGAGATCATCTGCAGCACATAGTTTCTCTCGCGTATACTTATGTCATTCAGGCGCATCTCGCCATGCTCTATCCTGCTGGCAAGCTTTATCACGTTGCCGGCGCACCTGCCGCACAGGACTCCTCCGAAAAGCCTTGAGTTTGTCTTCCTGCTCTTGGCTCTGCCTTTGCGCGCTGCAATGCCGTTCAACTCATTGCGGCATATCGCGCAATGCGGCATGGATTCCCTCTTTCTCTCGTAATGCACCACGTGCCTGTTGCCTGGGGTTACCCTGTCCAGGCGCCTGAAACTGCTCGACCTATGCATTGGTTTTGGCAATTCAACACCTTTCGTTCCAGGAATTGGAAATATCTGAAGATACCCTAATTCTCAAAGGAATATGTAGTTGGTAGTATGCTCTCTTAATGTATATATTAGTTGCGGTAAATTGGGCTTTGGTGATTAAGTCTTACTTTAGCAACATTTTTGAGACTTTATCAACAAATTTAGACTTTTTCAAC
>JAVZPV010000048.1:0-3342 GCA_038881385.1 Candidatus Micrarchaeaceae archaeon
TCCATTCTTGTAATCTCCGTGCCGCAATACCTGCTGTTTTCACCGAAAATAGCTATATCACACATGTGTGCAAGCTTTTTTTCCGCAGCTTTTGACCACGGATGGTGATCAAACCAAAAAATGCTCCCATGTTTTTCCTTTACAAATTTTATTATTCTTGCAAAGTAGGGCAGTGTGCTGTCGTTCACAGCAAGATCTGCTATTATAAGCATGGTCCCTTCCTTAATGGCCTTTTTAATGTCCTTTTCTACTCTAGACAATGCCTCTGTGCTATAGCTTGTAAAAAACATATTGCTTAGCGGGATTCCATACCTTATCCGTATAAGCGCTGCGCTGCCCACTCCGTCTATGTCTGTAGCATGAGTCAGCGAGATAACATTATGCATGATGGATGATTGCCATAGAACTAATATTAAGGTATCGAAATGTTAGCACCGCTAAGGGAAAACAGTTAAGAAAAAGAGGAGGGCCTGCCCTGGCAGGCAGGCCTGATTCCTTATTGTGGAGGTGATATAATAAGTGTGTTGGTCGTCTTGCCAGCATATCTGTAATAAACTTTGTGACCTAATTGGTGCCTTTGAAGCAGGCCCTTCATATTTAGCCTGTTCAGCCTTGCACAGGCAGCGTTTCTTCCCTTATAGCCCATGAACTGCATTAAATCGTCTGCGCAAGCCATGCCCCTTGACTGTATAAAGTCTAGCACTGCAAGGTCGAGCCCTGAAAGGGCAACCTCTTTCCTTTCATCTTCTTCTATATAAGCAGTCTTCGGCTCCTCGTTTGCCTGGTACAGCGATTCAATAACGCTATTAAGCTTGGATATCCTTTGGTATATGTCCTCAAGCTTCCTGTTGGTCCTTTCCCGCTCCTCTATCATATGCTCCATAAGGACAGAGACGCTTTCCTCCAAGGACTTAGGTGTTGCAGCCGACGCATTACCCTTTCTGAGCTCCTCTACCTCCTTGGTAAGCGATTTTAGCTCATTCATTATTTGTTTGCGGTCTTTCGGCATCCCACAGCCCCATTATATTTATTGCGTCATTATCCAGTAATTAACCAATCATGATTTCTTCGTGATCAACACACGAAAGAATCATGAAACAATCATGTATGTATTAGTACACATATATAAACCTATCGTTTCTACTGCAGTATAATAAAAAAGAATCCATAAACAGCGCCTGTATTTACTGCATGGCCTTTGCCTTTTGCATATGCTTTGTTTTATATATGCTAGGCAGTGGAAAATGCCATAATAGCAATACTCATGTTTATAAATTGTTAATGGCGTCATAGATATGATTGCAATAGGGCTAATCTATGGAACGAATACTCATACCGAAGGAAAGGGCAAACGCACTCGAGAAGGAGGGACTCGAAGCGATACAGAAAAAGCTCAGGTGCAAAATAACAGTACAGGGAGCCAACGAGGTTATTATTGAAGGAGAGCCATATGACGAGTACAACGCAAAGAACGTGATTCAGGCTTTTGGCCGCGGATTCAGCCTGGCTTCAGCATGCAAGCTTCTTAACGAACAGTATTTCATAAAGTATATAGACTTGAGGGATATGTTTAGAAACAAGGTCCAGATAAGAAGATTAAAGGCAAGGGTAATAGGTGAGGATGGAAGAAGCAAGGTGTATATAGAATCGGTAAGTGAGGCTGAGGTATCTATATACGGCGACACAATAAGTATACTAGGAAAGATTTCCGGAATAGAAATAGCTGCAATAGGAATCGAATCGCTGCTGGAAGGGGATACACACAAAAAGGCATACAGGCTTATGGAGCAGGCAAGGCGCAGGGAAGAGGGGTTATAATGGCAGAAACAAAGAACATATTAACTGGGGAGGAGATCTTCAAGCAGTTCAAGCAGTATTCCATTTCCGAATTCTTCAGGAAGAACAGCCAAATGCTCGGCTATTCTGGGAAGGTAAGGTCTCTTACCACCATAGTACACGAGTATGTTACAAATTCCCTTGACGCAGCCGAAGAAGCCAACATACTCCCTGAGATAACTGTGGAGATCAAACAAGTCGGAGAGGACAGGTACTCAGTGCTTGTAGCTGACAACGGCCCAGGAATACCGCAAACACACATAGGCAAGGCTCTTGCAACCATACTCTCCGGGACTAAGTTTCATAGGTACATACAGCAAAGGGGACAGCAGGGCATA
Organism: Candidatus Micrarchaeaceae archaeon; assembly: GCA_038881385.1. Classification (GTDB taxonomy): domain Archaea; phylum Micrarchaeota; class Micrarchaeia; order Micrarchaeales; family CABMGC01; genus JAKAVK01. The sequence goes on from JAVZPV010000048.1 coordinate 2,175, forward strand.
GGAGCCACAGGATGCACGCTTTATGCCCAGGTAACTACAGGAAAGCCAATACATGTCAAGTCAGGAACTGGCGGCGGCGCGTATGAATGCAACCTTTCGCTCGATATAAAGACAAACAAGCCTTTAGTTACGGACATGGTAAAGCTCAGCGAGAAATATAGGGGAATCACAGTCAGCGGAGAGTTTGGGGATGTAAAGTACGAGTCAAGCGATCATGGAGTTTATGAATACATAAAGAGAACAGCTTTGTCAAACCCGCATGCTACAATTAAACTGATTGAGCCAGATGGCAAGGAAGCCATCTTCCTCAGGTCTATAAACGAGCTTCCCAAAAAGCCAAAGCAGATAAAGCCGCATCCGCTTGGAATAGGGACCAGCGACCTGCTTGATGCAGCGCATCTGAGCGAGAACCGCAGGCTTTCAGCCTTCCTTATGGAGTCTTTCTCAAGGGTGACGCAGAACAAGATAGACGAGTTGCATGACTTTGTTCCTGATATAGACATGTCAATGGATCCGCATTCACTTACATGGCCTGATGCCGAGAAGTTGATAAAGGCAATAAAGCAGGTAAAGTGGATTGCACCAGAGCTTGATTCACTCTCCACAATAGGTGAAAAGCAAATAGAGGTAGCAGTTAAAAACATACTTAACCCGCAGTTCAGTGCCGTAGTAGAGCGCAGGCCCAAGGTCTTCCGCGGCGGAATACCTTTTGTGGTAGAAGCATGCATAGCTTATGGGGGAGATGCGGGCAAGGTTACTGAGGAAGGACACAAAGGCAACATACTTAGGTTTGCTAATAAAGTACCGCTACTATTTGACGGCTCCGGCTGTGCTATAACCACTGCTGTCAACAGCATAGACTGGAAGCGCTACGGGATAAGCAACTTTGAGGAGGAACCTGTAAGCATCTTTGTAAATGTTTCAAGCGTTTATGTGCCTTATTCTGGTGTAGGTAAGCAGGCCATAGCCCAGGAGGACGAGATAATAGAGGAGATCAAACTGGCAATCCAGGACTGCGGCAGGGCTCTCCAGCGGCATATAAGCGGAATGCGGAGCAGGGAGCTTAAAGAAACAAGGATGAATGCGCTTATGCGTTATGTGGACCAGATGTCTGCCGACCTCGGAGACATCACAGGCCAGGACAAAGGCCAGATAAAGAAATTGCTAG
>JAVZPV010000049.1:0-3290 GCA_038881385.1 Candidatus Micrarchaeaceae archaeon
CCTTGGATTTGCCAAAAACAAAGATCTCGTTATCGAAAGTTTTATTTTCCGCAGCTACCATTATCTTAGAACTCTTCCCGCTTGCTTCATGGAGAAGCTCTGCAAAACGGTTGAGCCTGCTGAGGAATGCGAGGTTGGAAAGGTCGCAGTTCGTATACGCGGTCCTCAGTGCATTCCTCATCTTACCAAGGTAAGTTAGAAACAGGAAGTCATTCCTTTTCCTTGATTCCATTTCGGCAAATAGGCTGTCTACATTGCCTACGTAGCTAGTAAAGCCGCAATGCAGTATCAAGTCCCTTGCATCAGCGTATTCCTTTTTAAACATCATTCTCAAATCGCCATTAAGCAGCTGCCTTATGCGCTCAGCGCTCATGTCCTGCTTTTTAAAGCTCAAACTCTTCTTCAAAATATTTCTGCTTATTTTATGCCTATAAGTAACTCTCGATGCCTTGGATACTGGAACCATTTTCATGCTATTACCCATTCGCTTGAAATCTGCATAATATATTGAATTTGCTATAATGAAAATGTTGAAAAGGGATATATAGCTTTATATACACCCAGCTTTGGGTTATTGCATGATAAAAGTGATCCTTTTCGACTTAGGTAACGTAATAATATCATACAAGCCAAACGAATATTTCAGATATCTGTCAAGAGTTACCGGCAGGCCTCTCAGCCAGGTAATGCATGAGCTAAACAGGTATGGCATACAAATGGAAACTGGAAAGATAAGAAAAACCCAATTCGATAGTGTAATTAAGAGAAAGATGGGCACCAAATCAATGGCCTGGCTTGAATACTATTCAAAGCACGCGCACATAAAGCAAGGTGCGCTGCTCTTTGCAAAGCAGCTGCGCAGCATGGGCTATCAGATCGGTTGCCTTACTAATATTGACAGCGGAGCATATTACTATTCAATTAGAAATTTTGACATGTCCGTATTTTCAAAGCGGTTTGCCTCATTCAGAATAGGCCTCAGGAAGCCAGATCCGCGTATCTACAAATATGTAATAAGAAGGCTGGGGGTAAAGCCATGCGAAATCATGCTTATAGATGACATGTACAGCAATATTTCCGCTGCTAGAAAAGCTGGAATGAAGGCCGTGCATTTCCAAAACCTTAAAGATGCCAAAAAGCAGGCCTTGTCAATTATCGCCAGGCATAGCTAATTATAAAGCAATAAATTTGGTTTAAAGCGGTTCCTATGCCTGCAAACTCATAAGTCCAAAATATAATTAAAATGGAGGCACAGGGAATTGAACCCAGGCCTGCGCCGTGTAAAGGCGCCATCCTACCACTAGACGATGCCTCCGCTATATAGAATGTCTGTTGCAGAACCTATTTATCTTTTCAATTGCTGCCTGCAGCAACTCCTTTTCAGGCAGGGCTACTATCCTCACATGGCTGTCGCCGCCGAATCCGGAGCCCCTTGTAAGCAGTATGCCTTCTTCCTCAAGCAGTGCGTGTACGAAGTCTCTGTCAGTATTGAAGCTTAGCAGCCCAGGCGCTATTCTGGGAAATACGTAATATGCCCCTCTAGGAGGGACAACATGCATGTAACTGCTTTCGTTTATCAGCCTTGAGGCGAAGTTTGCTCTATCCTCTATTTCCCTTACAAGGTGTGAGATGTGCCTTTTATGCTCTGTGATGTTGCTTATGCCTTCTGCAACTGCATACTGTGCGGGTGTATTTGCGCAGAGCCTTATCGAGCAGAAGTCATACACCTTTTTCTTGATATCAATAGAAATGCGGTCTTCTCCAGGCACAATTACAAAGCCTATCCTGAAGCCTGTCGCATCAAGGTCTTTAGAGGCCCCGCTCAGTATTATGTGCGGGATGCCCTTGGCCACCTGCGAAACACTTGTAAATTCGGCGCCGTTGTACACTATCTCGTCATAGATCTCGTCGCTGATAATCACAAGGTCATTGTCGTTAGCTATGCCTACAAGCTTGTCAAGAACCTTCCTGCTCAGTACCATGCCGGTGGGGTTGCTCGGATTAGTTATCATAAGGTACTTTACCTTTTTGCCTTCCTTTTTCGCCTTTTTGACCTTCTTGCCAAGGCCCTCGACATCTATGTCCCAGCCCTCCTCTTCTTTATACTCATGGAAAATGGGCTCGCCGCCGAATATGCGGAAGCCGCTGTATGCAACCACGTAGTATGGCTTAAGCATTATCGCCATATCGCCTGGGTTTACAAACATTGAGTTCATGAAGACCAGCGCCTCACTTACGCCGTGTGTTACGAAGACGTCGTCAGGATCAGCAGCAGTGCCGTACATGCGCCTGTACCTGTCTGCCACCGCTTCCCTAAGCTCAGGAATCCCCTCCGGTTCGCAATATCCTGTATTGCGGTTTCTGAGTGCTTCATTATACGCATCGACTATGTAGCCAGGCGTAGGGAAGAACCTTGCTGGATCCCCTATATTCAGCTTTATCAGCTTTCTGCCGGCCCTTTCCAGCTTTAGCGCCGTCTGGTTCTCCTCCTCTATCGCGTTCACGGCGTAGATGCTAAACCTAGAAAATATATCATTGTCCAAAATACTCACGCATATTCTGCACAGATCAAAAAGCCGTGCATATATAATGCCTAGAAATCAATAATAATCCTTCTGAAAGGCACCACCAGCCGCCAGTTGCAACTGCTATTTTGCAGAAAGCTCTGCATCTTCTATAAAATAGGCGCCGCTAACCCCGTTCCATTCCGTCCTCGCCTTTTTTATCACTATTCTCTTTCTGAACAGTGGCGCGTTGAGCACAAAGCTCTCGGCCTCGCCCCCTTCGAAAAGCATGTTTATGCCATAACGCCTGTTTGCCTCCTCGAGCCTGGCTATAATTTCATTGTCTATTTTCCTGCCAAGGAATGTCCTGTCAAGGCCTTCGGCGCTGACAGAGGTTATTATGGCCTCGTAATCCCTGCTTAACTTGCGCAGCTCCTCCATAGGCTCAATGTGCCACAGCGGCGCAAGGTGCTCTATCCCGAGCCTGCCCGCTATCCTGTTTATTCTGTTACCTTGGTATACGCTGTAAGTCGCGCCTGTTACCAGCGTCTTTACATCATTGTCTCTTAATGCCTTTTCAAGATCTGCCAACTCCTCCTCCTTCTTGCCCTCGGTCTCGCAAAACACATGGGCTATTCCCAGTGCCTCTGCCTGTAGCAAGGTGTACTTGACATTAGGGTAATGGAACATATAGCTTGAGCTGTTCTTGCTGATCATTGTTATGAGAAGATCAACGTCTATGCCTGCAGCAACAGCCTTGTGGAGTGCGAATGTGGAGTCTTTGCC
>JAVZPV010000050.1:0-2595 GCA_038881385.1 Candidatus Micrarchaeaceae archaeon
AAAAGATGGTGAGGGAAAGCAGCAGTTCAATTGGGAATGTGGGCAGCAATACAAGGATTAGCATAAGGTCTGTGGCCAAGACCAATCTAATAAGGCTTTTGGAAAACGTAGAGGCGGCAATACCAATAGAAGGAAAAGAATTTTCTGGCTTTTCAATAGTATACCAGGGGTTTAATCTACCAGGCAGGAACGGTACTGAACGCGGGGTACCTTCAGAGGAGCAGCTACGCCAGTACAAAGAAATAATGCGCAACTCTAGCAAAGGCATGGTTGCAAAAAATCCGGCAGCAAACAATGGGTCAGGCATCATCACTGAGAGAGTATGTGCAGACGATGTGCGCAAAAACCCTGAAGAATTCATAAACCTGCTAAGCATTCACGGGTACAATACTCCTGAACAGGTCCTAAATATCGTTGGGAATAATGAAAATATAGTGGTGGTCGCCAAAAAGAACGGAAGGCTGATAGGCATAACGGTCGGGGAAGCGGCCACAATAAAGCTTAGCAATGGCAACGCATTAAAAACAATGGAAATAACGGACAGCGCTATACTTCCCGAATTCCAGGGTAACGGCGCCTATTCTGTACTGTCTGCAGGGCTGCTCAGGTATATAAGCGAAAACTGGGAGAATATGCGCTTAAATGCGGTCTATGCCGAGACTGTTATAGAAGAAAGGACGCTAAGGGTTGCATTAAACCAAGGGAGAGTGCTATCAGGCATACTGCCTTTCCATGCAAAATTGGGGGATGAGTATAAAAGCTTAGTTGCAAACTATATTACAAGGCAAAGCCTCGAGTCTTTTTGCAATATATCGCAATTGCTTAGGCCATAACAAAGAGATGGATGTAAAATATGCATGCAGAAGAGATCTTGGAGAGGCTTGTGGGCATAGATTCTACTTTTCCCCATGAGGGAAGGCTAGGCAATTTTATAGAGTCATACCTAAAAAGCTGCGGCTTCTCAACGCAGCGCCAATATCTCTCAGGCGGCAGGTTCAATGTTCTGGCTGAGCGCGGGAATACCGGAAAAGCGATTCTTTTTTACGGCCATATGGATACTGTGCCCAAATATGGAAATTGGAAGAGCAATCCTCTAAGGCTCACCGCGGATGGTGACAAACTTTATGGGCTAGGAGCCTGCGACATGAAAGGCGGCATCGCGGCAATACTCAATTCTGTCGGCCAATACACAAACAGGAAAACAAAGCTGCTTTTTTGTGTAGATGAAGAAAATATATCAGAAGGCATTTGGAAGGCAGTGACAGAAAAAAAGAACTGGTTCAAAAACGTGCTTTTCGCAGTTTCATGCGAGCCAGGCGATTCGAAGCACTATACTGGGGGAGCAAATGTTGTTACTGTGGGCAGGAGAGGAAGGGCGGTAATAGCCCTTGACATAAAGGGTTTGGCATCGCACGGGGCAAATGCCCAGCGGGGCATAAATGCAATAGATGAAGCAGCTAAGATAGCAGAATCATTAAAGAGATTTAAGCTCTTTTACAACAGGAAGCTTGGGAAGGAGGGGATTTTTGTAAGGGAGCTTAAAGGCGAAGCTACAAGCCTTTCAGTACCTGACTATGCGCATATGGAATTAGACATACAGATGGTGCCTCCAAGCACAGTAGCAGGAACAAAGGAGAAGGTTGAGGGCTTGGTCAAAGAGATGTACCTAAAGGGCAGACTACATAAGATGACAAAAGTCAATGTTTATGTTAAGGAGAGAAAAACGCCCTACATAGAGCCTTATGTCAATGATCTTGGCAACAAAACTATAAGGCGCATACTTGGGATAGTGAAGGCCACGATAGGGGAGCCTAGGCTAAATTACGGCAGCTCTGTTGCGGATGACAATGTTCTTTTCAATTCATTGAAATTACCGGTTGTCACAATAGGCCCTTCAGGCGGCAATATACACTCGCAAAACGAATGGGTTTCAAGAAAGAGCATCGGAAAGCTGCTGACGCTTTATGAAACGCTTATAAAAGAGGCAGTGTAGGAAAGGCTGATCTGCGCCTCTTCATAGGGTAGTTGCAGCTTAAAGGTGCATCTCGAATACTTTCTTATAGGTCTCTAGCGTGCCGACGTCGAACCACCTGCCTTTGTAGACTACGGCTTCTAAGTCGGTTTTCTTTATCAACCACTGCAGAAAGTATCCAGGCGCGTCAGGGTTGTTCTTATCCTCCAGGTACTCGTTGTACTTAAAAAGCACATGCCTTGGGAAGAGGTATATACCAGTGCTTATGAGCGTAGACTTTGGCTGTTCTGGCTTTTCCTGGAAATCTATTATTTTGTTCCCCTTTGTGGTAACAACGCCAAACCTCTTCGCTTCCTCAACCGAATTGATGTCAAATACTGCTATCGTGGGCTTCTTAGTTTCCTCAAAATGTTTTATTAGCGGCAAAAGGTCGAAATCATAGAAATTGTCTCCTGCTATTATCATCAAATCATTGTCAAACTGGGCCTTTTCTATTGCATACTTTATTCCCCTTACAGCCCCGAATTTCTCCCCGTTGTGCATAGACGGCTCTATCACCATCTCTATCTGCTTCATTAAGCCGGCCTTTTCCTTATGGGCCTTCCAGTACCTAAATTGGTCTG